>JAQGHQ010000487.1 GCA_028288765.1 Gemmataceae bacterium
TCGATCGTCAACACGATCGAGGTCCGCTTCAGTTTGAGCCGGATGAACCCGAGGGTCAATTGGAGCCACCCCAGGAACGTCAACTTGCGCTTCTCGTACCAGAGGCCACCCGGCGGAACCGCTTGAGTTCGCCGATCAGCCTCTCAACTCGGTTCCGCTCGCCATACGCATCCGGGTCGCACGCCCACCGGGCCCCGATCGTTTTCGCCTTCCGCCGGGCCCCGGCCGCGAGAGGGTGGGTCCGGATGAGGGTTGCGTCGATCAATACTCGGCTGGTGCTCCCGTATGCGTTTACGGGCCGTGGGTGACAGCCGTTCAGAGAGGATAGGGTGCGGCAGCATTTGAGCCGAGCTAGCCACCATAGGGCCAGAGCCAACCCCTGAGGTGCGTCGGCGTGTCGGACGCACGCGCGCACGGCCAACCTACTAACAGAGACGGTACGTATCCGATAGTAGGCCTTAGTGTCTGCGCGAGAACCCCGAAAACCCCCTCGGAATTCGAGGCGAAACCGAAGTTCTCGCACAGACTCTTAGCTCAGCTGATGCCGATTCTCGGAGCTCAGGCCGCCGGTGCGAGCATTAGTCCGTAGGAGTTAGTGGATGGGCTCGGGAATACCTTCATGACCGTCGGCCATCCGAGCCGCGACCGCGAGGGAGCGGTTCCGGCTTGGCCGCTCCCTCACGGTCGCGGCTCGTCCCGAATGGTCACGGATCAACCCGACTGGTATTAGACGTGCCGGAGGGCCTCGATCGGGTCGAGCCGGGCGGCCCGCCGGGCGGGGTAAAGGCCGGACGCCAGCCCGACCAGCACCGAGACCCCGAACGCCACCGCCGGCGACCACACCCGGATGATCGTCGGCAGCCCGATCAGCCCGGAAACCACGTACGCCACCCCCACCCCGAACGCCACCCCGATCACCCCGCCGCAGCACGCCAGCAAGAGCGTCTCGGCCAGGAACTGGACGGCGATGTCCTTCCGCTTCGCCCCCAGCGCCCGGCGGATGCCGATCTCCCGGGTCCGCTCGGTCACGGTGGCCAGCATGATATTCGCGATCCCGATCCCGCCGACCAGGAGCGACACCCCGGCGATCGACCCGAGGATCAGGGTGAACAGCTGTTGGGTCTCCTCGGCCTTCCGGAGCAGGTCGAGCGGGACCGTCACCGTCACGTCCTTCCGCGGGTGGTACTGGTCGATCAGCGACTGGAGCGCCCGGGCCGTCCGGGGGACGTCGGCCACGTCCCGGACGGTGACCGTCACCTGACTGATCTCCAGTCGTTCGACCGAGAACGACCCGGCCTTCATGGTCATCAGCTCCCGCCCGATCCGGACCCGGTCGGTGGCGAACGGGATGAACACCACCCGGTTGAAGTCGGTCTCCCCGCCGCCCCCCCCGGACGCCAGGGTCTTCGGGGCGATGACCCCGACCACGGTGAACGACCGGAGCCGGTCCGCCCCCTCCAGCGACACCGACCGGCCGACCGGGTCCTCGGTCGGGAACAGGGTCTCGGCCGCGGCCGACCCGAGGACGGCCACGTTCGTGAACCCGTCCTCGTCGAGGGCGTCGATCCCCCGCCCGGCGGCCAGCCGGATGTTGTGCAGCCGGAGGAAGTCCGGGGAGACCCCCACCACCCGGGCCTCCGTCTTCCGGTCCAGGTAGCGGACGGTCTTGCGGTACTCCCGCATCGGGGTGGCGGCGGTCAGGGTCGGGATGGTCGCCCGGATGCGGTCGAGGTCGAGGTAGGTCAGCCCGTAGGCGAGCAGGTCCGTCCCCTGCCGCTGGGACGGCTCCTCCGCCGGTTTGACGCTCCGGAGCACGATGGTCGAGGCCCCGAGGTCTTCGAGCTGCTTGAGGGCCTGGTACCGGGCCGCCTCCCCGACGGCCAGCATGACGATCACCGACCCCACCCCGAGGACGATCCCGAGCATGGTCAGCCCGGACCGGAGCCGGTGGGCGGCCAGGCTCCGGAGGCCGAGCCGGACGGTGTGCCCGAGGCGGGAGGTGATCACTGGCTGGACCCGGCCGGCCCGGCGGGGGACTGGGACGGGGCGTCCCCGGCCTTCGCCTTCGCCGGGTCGGTCGTGCCGAGCTCGGCCGCCGCCCGGGTGCGGGCGTCCAGGGCCACCCGGTCGCCCTCGGCCAGCCCGTCGACGACCTGGATGACCTGGTCGTTCCCCTCCCCGACCGTCACCTCCCGGCGGTCCACCTTCCCGCCGGCCACGACGTAACAGACGTGCTTCCCGCCGACCTCCGTGACCGCCTGGACCGGGACCGTCAGGGCGTTCGGGACGACCTTCACCAGGATCTTGACCTCGGCCGACATCCCCGGCCGCAGCCCGGCGTCCAGCGGCAGGTCGTCCACCGACACCGCGGTCTCGTACTCTTTCACCCCCCCGCCCCGCCAGTCGTCCCCCTGGGCCAGGGCGGCGACCGACAGCACCTTCCCGTGGAGCACCCGGTTCGCCAGGGCGTCCGCCTTCAGGGTCGCCGGCTGCCCGACCTTGACCTTCTTGACCACCGACTCGTGGACCTTCAACTTGACCTTCATCTGGTTCAGGTCCGGGAGGGTGAAGATCGGCTGCTGGAAGAACACCGTCGCCCCGGGGCGGATCCGGGCCGACTCGTCCCACTGCCGCTTGAAGTAGATGACGATCCCGTCCCCGGGGGCCTTCACCTCGCACTTCTCGAGCTGCCCCTTCAGCCGCTCCAGCTGTTTCTTCTCCAGGTCGGCCGTCTTCCGGGTCGCCGACGCCTCGCTCTCGGCTTTGTCGGTCGCGGCCTCCTGGCTCTTCCGGGTCCGTTCCAGCTCCCGCTCGGCGTCCTTGGCCTTGGCCTTCAGCTCGGTCTCCTTCCGGAGCTTGGCGAACCTCTGGAACACCTTCAGGTCCGCCTCCTGCTGCTGGACCGCGTACTTCTTCCCCTCGAACGTCAGCTCCGTCACCCGGATCTGCTCCAGCTGGGCGAACCCCTTCTTCACCATCCCGCGGGTGAACTCCAGGTTGTCCTCCGCCT
The DNA here is from genome assembly GCA_028288765.1 of Gemmataceae bacterium. Classification (GTDB taxonomy): domain Bacteria; phylum Planctomycetota; class Planctomycetia; order Gemmatales; family Gemmataceae; genus Urbifossiella. The sequence continues at coordinate 3,011 of JAQGHQ010000487.1, forward strand.
CCTTCAGCTCCTTCTTGCCGAGTTCGAGCGTCCCCTTCCGCTTGTCCAGCTCGACCTGGAACTCACCCTGCTCGTAGGCGTCGCGGTCGAGCCGGGCCAGGGTCAGGGCGAGGTCGGCCTTGGCGATCTCGCTCTCCGCCTTGTTCCGCTGGACCTCCAGTTCGCTCCGGGCGCCCTTCGCCTTCGTCTCGGCCTGCTCCCACTTGACCTCCTGCTCGTTGATCGCCTTGAGCAGGGTGTCGGTGTCGAACCGGGCGACCACCTCCCCCTTCTTCACCAGCTTCCCTTCGGGCAGGATGGTGACCAGCTTCCCCCCGCCCTCGACCTCGCACATCACCTGGACCGATTCCGTGCTCTCCAGCTCCCCCTTGTCGCCGACCTGGATCACCAGGTCGCCGACGGTGGCCGTGGCGGTCAGCACGTCATCCCCCGGGAGGCGGGGGTGCCACCACCGGACCACCCCCCACCCGAGCAGGACCGCGAGCCCGACGGCGGCCACCGGCCGGGCGAGACGGGCCAGCCGGCCCCGGCGGGGGGCCGGCCGGGCGAGACGGGCCGAGTGGCTGCGGGGCCGGACCGCCGGGACCTCCGGCGTCGGCGGGGCCTCGGGGGCCGGGATCTCCTGCGTCGTCGCGGCCGGCGGACGGGTCTGGGCGTCGTGGGGCGGCATTGGTCGGGAACCCCCGGGAGTCGAGTTGGAGCGACTCTAAGTCTAGCAGGAGTTGGATCCGTTGTTGCTCGAACGCGATGTAATTTGCGGCCAGGGCGTTCCGGGCGGCGAGCAGGGAGCTGAGCGCCTGGAGCAGGTTGAGGGTGGTCGTGTCGTTCGCCGCCCGTCGGTCCCGGGGGCCGAGCAGGATGAGCCTGGCGTTCTCGTACTGCCGGGCGGCCGAGAGCAGCTGTTGCCGGGCGATCCCGAACCCGACCCGCAGGCGGTTCAGCTGCCGGAGGTCCTGCCGGATCTGGAATTCGATCTGGTCGGACTGGGCGACGTACGCCCGCTTGGCCCGCTGGAAGTTGATCAGGCTGGCCCGGTAGGCGTTCCGCTCGGCGAGCCGGTTGAGCGGGGCCTCGAACTGGAGCCCGACCGTGTACTGGCTCGCCTGGGCCGCGAAGTCGAACGGCTTCTGGTGGGTCGGGTCGGTCCCCAGGTTGGCGGCGGCGATCACGTTCAGGTCGCCCCGCAGCGCGTTCGCGGCGACGGTCACCTTCCGCCAGGCATCGGTCGCGGCCCCGAGCCGGTTTTGCAGGTCGAGCCGGTTCTCGTGGGCGAACGCCAGACCGTCCGCCTCGCCGACGTCTATCACTGGCACCTCGATCAGGTGGATGCGGGCCTGGGTCTGCACGGCGATCACCCCGTCGAGCACGGCCAGAACGACCTTCGCGTCCTGCGTGACCGCCTCCCACGCCTCCCTCCGGTTCCCCTCGGCGACTGCGGCGAGGTGCCGGTCGATCGCGGCGGCCACCTTGGCCAGGTCGGCCGCGGCCTCGGGGAGCGCGTCCCGCAGGGCGTTGAAGGTGGCCTGCTCGCGGGCCCGCTGGGCGGGGTCGTCGCCCGGCCGCAGGGGGCGGTCGAGGAGCCGCCGCCACCCGTCGAGGTCGGCGGCGGCCGAGGCGTCAGCGGCCGGGATGCGGTCGGCCAGCCCGCGGAGGGCGGCGAAGTACCGGCGGAGGGGTTCGACCCCCGGCGGGTCGCCGAACTCGGCCTGGCGGGCCCGCTGGAACGCCTCCAGGTCGTCCCGCAGGCCGTCCAGTTTCGGGTCCACGAGGACGAACCGCTGCAGCAGCGTGTCGTCCAGTTCCACCGGGATCCGGGGGGGGACGCCGAGCCGGAGCTTGAACGCGTCCTGGGCGTTCTCCAGCCCGACCCGGGCGTCGATCACCCCCTGCCGGGCCGCCTGGAGGCTCTGGTAGAACTGGTCGAGTTCGACCACCGACGCCCGGCCGCCGCGGAACAGCTCGTCGTACAGCCGGTACGTCTCTTCCTGGCGCTTCAGGTTGGCCTCCGTGTTCCGCAACGTCTGGAGGGCGAGCAGGAGGTCGAGGTACCCGCCGTTCTGGACCGCGACCCCGGCCCAGAACTGCTTGCGGAAGCGGGCGAACGCGCGGACGGTGTAGAGGGTGTCCCGCTCGGCCTGGGTGAGGGTCTCCAGCCGCACCTTCCGCCCGAAGTTCCGCAGGAGGGGCTGGGTCAGGGAGATCAACAGGTTCGACTTCACCAGACTGGTCCCGTTGACGGACTCGAACACCAGGCTGTTGGCGAAGTCGACCAGGAGCTGCCCCCCGGCGGCCAGGTTGCGGGTGAACCCGAGTTCGGAGTTGGACGTCAGGGTGCTGGTCTCGGTGGGCGGGCCGCCGGACCCGAAGTGGGTGTTGTTCGTCCCGTTCCGCCCGAACCAGTGGAGGGCGAACTCGAACCGGTTGAGGGTGAGGGCGAGGGCGGACAGGTAGACATCCTCGAGGGCGGTCTGGTATTCCCGGCTGTTGAGCAGGGCGATCTCGGTGGCCCGGTCCTGGTCGAGCCGGAGGACCCCGCGGGCGTCGAGGCCGAGGGCCTGGTCCCAGCCGGGCGGCTCGATCATGTCGGTATACCCGTCCTTACCCCACGTCCGTGCCCCCCTGATCCCGTTCGGGCGGGTCATGAAGACGGCCGCGGCCGGGTCGTCGGGCGGCTTGGGCGGGCGGTCCGGGTTGAACGGGTCGCCGAGTCGGGACCCCGGTCGGGGCTCGAGGCGGGTGCGGCCGATGTCGAACGCCGGGCTGAGGCGTTCCCGTTCGGCGACGATCGGGTACGTCTCCCGGTCGGCCGAGCTCCGGTAGAACGACCGGGTACACCCGGCCGCGGAGACCAGGGCCAAGAAGAGGATGGGCGTCGCCCGCATGACTCCCCGGGTGCAGCGGCGGCGGTTCGGTCGACTGACGGAGGTGCCGGGCTATACCACGCCGGGCCGGCCGCCGCAGCGCGAGTTTTCGACCCCGCCGGGTGGGGCGTCCGGGGGCGGCGCGCGTAACCGGCCCGGAAGGCCGCCAAGCGGCTCCGGACGAATGCCCCTCCGGAGCGAAGGCGGGTCGGGTTCGGGTTTGTCCGGCAGCAGGTCGGCCAGACCGGCCCCGGCGGAACGGGTCGGCAACTCGGACAGAACATGCGCCCGATAGGCCCAGGGGTTGAGATGGGTCCGCCGGGCACTGGCGCAGGCGCTCACGAGAACCGACGCTGTCACCAGGTCCGGAGCAACGCATGCGGCGTGTCGGACCGAAGCACGCTAGCATCGGTAAACCGTCGATGAGGGCCTTCCAGACGGAGATGACCCACTGTCGCGGGGCCGCCCGCGCTCATTTCTTGCCTTCCCCGCCCGTGCAACAGCCCCGAAACCCCAGCCAGTCGTCCTTCTTCCTCCTTGACCATTCGGGGCGGCGCGGTTCGAACGGGCCGACGGGAAGCAACAGCGGTCACTCCGGTCGCGTGACGGCGGCGTCGATGTCTCAGATGGTGCGAAGCGGCGGGGTGGCGGAGGACATCGGACGGCGGCCGGGTTCGAGGAAGAGGCGAAAAACTACGAGCACTGGGTGCACTGGCAGTTCCGCTTCGAACAGGAAGAAAAGACGGACTGACGGAGAAGACCGGAACCGGCAAGCGGCTGGCGAGGTACATCACGCACGCATCCCCGCCTCCCGAAACCGAAACGTGACGGACACCCGCCGGCCACGCTCGACCCGCATTCCCCGCCACACGTCTCGCTTCCTTGGCGCGATCCCGTGCTCCCAGTCGTACCGGGCCTAGTCGCTCAGCACCAAGAGGCTCCGCGGCTCGAGCAACAGGCTTTCCTTCCGGCCGGTCGACGGGTGCCGGAAGTCCATCACGCACGGCGAGAGCAAGCTGAGCGACACCACGGTGCGGCCGAACGGCGCGTAGTCCCGGTGGGATGAAATTCCGTGACCGGGCGCGTACTCGTTCACCAGCATCTGGTCGAACGGCCGGTCCGTGACGCCGTCCCCGAACATGCGGGCGGTGAGCCGACGGCCCCAGTCCGGGAGTGGCGGCGACTCGCCGCCACTCCCGGACCCGGCCCCGTAGGCCTGTCGCCTGCGCCGCCACTCGGTGTTCCACGGCATGCCGTCGATTGCTCCGACGAGGGCCGGCTCGTCGGCCTCGGAGACGTACCCCGGCAGGTAACGTAGGCCGGGGACCGGCGGGACGTTGGCCGCTGTGACTGTGGGGTAAAATAGCGTGTTCATACCCCATTTTATCCACACCGGGTCGAACGGGGACGGTCCGGACCGAGGGGCACAAGCGATGGGAGAGAAAGTCGATCGGACCGGGAAGCGGGTCCGCCCGAAGACCGCCGAGCGGGGGAAGCGCTACCTCTGCGCCCGGTGTCGACGGCGGAGCCCTCGCCCCGTCCTCGGGCCGGCCCCGTGGTATTGCCCGACGTGCGCGCCGGCGGGCTCCGACACCCGGCCGCCGTGACCCGGGCTATCCGTCCCGGAGCTCGACCCATGTCGGTGCGTGGTCGCTCGTCTTCTCCCACCCGCGGACGTCCCGGTCCACGCCGCCCCCGGCGAGCCGACTCGCGGCCGCCGGGTTGAGTAGCAGGTGGTCGATCCGCAGCCCGGCGTTCCGCCGCCACGCACCGCCGGTGTAATCCCAGAACGTGTAGACCCGCCCGCCCGGGTTCAGGTGGCGGAGGGCGTCGGTCCAACCCTGCCCGAGCAGCCGGCGGTACGCCGCCCGCGACTCCGGGCGGAACAGGGCGTCGGCCTCCCAGCCCACCGGGTCGGACACGTCGAGTTCTTCCGGGATCACGTTGTAGTCACCGGCCAGAACGACGGGCTCGGCCAGCGCAACCAACTCGGAAGCCCGGGCCGCGAACCGCTCGAGCCAGCGGAGCTTGTAGTCGAACTTCGGGCCGGGGGCCGGGTTGCCGTTCGGCAGGTACAGGCACCCGACCCGAACTTCACCGACCGTCCCTTCGAGGTATCGGCTGTGCACGTCGTCCGGATCCCCGGCCAGTCCTCGCCCCGTCTCGAGCGGCTCGCCCGCCCGGGCCAGGATGGCGACCCCGTTCCACGCCTTCTGCCCGTGCCAGATCGCGTGGTAACCCGCTTCCCGGAGTGCGGGGTGCGGGAACTTCTCCTGCGGCGCCTTGAGCTCCTGGAGGCACGCGACGTCGGGGCGTGACTCGGCGAGCCAGCGGAGCAGAACGGGCAGCCGTGCGTTCACGCTGTTCAGGTTGAAGGTCGCGATCTTCACTGGGGCTCCGTCCGGGTGACGGGACTCGACCGGGTGCCGCAGCCGACGCCGCGGGAGCCCGTGCGTTCCTCGACTACTCTACCGCGAGGAGGTCTTGTGAAAGCGATCAGCCGCATCCGAACCCACAAGCTGCCGGTGAACATCACGGCTTTCGCCGAGCGGTTAGAACTCAAAGCGTTGCGCGATTCGATCACATCGGCCGCGGGAAGGAGGTGTGGCTCTGCTTCAGCGAGACGCGGGACCGGAACCGTGGAGGGGACAGGGACTGAGCCGCCCCTGAGCAGTTGTCGCTTGGCGGTCATTCGTTCCGCGGCGGGCCGCGGATACGGGTATGACGACAAGCCTCGCAAGATCGACCCGTCTATGTTATGTCCCTCGGCCCCCGCCCCGTCTGGATGCAACCGCTCGCGGCCCGCCTCGTCGACGACGGACACCGGCTCGCCCCGCACGTGGACCGCGTCCCGTGCTTCGGCCCGGCCGTCTGCGGCGTCACCCTCAGCTCGCCGTGCGTCAGGGAGTTCTCGGAAGTCGATGGCGGCGGGCAGGAGGCGCTCCTCCTCGAACGGGGAAGCCTGCTCGTGCTCACCGGCCCGGCGCGGTACGGGTGGCGGCACGGCAGCCGGGGGCGGAAGACCGACACGGGCGGTAAGCGGGTCAGCCGCCGCGGGCGGCGGGTGTCCCTGACCTTCCGCACCGTACTCCTGGGGGGCTGGCGACACGCCGGCTTTCAGCTCACCCGAAGTCCCTCGGCCCCTCACCGAGCCGACCCGTCAGAACGACGGGCCGCGCCGCGCCGGTCCCGTCCCACAGCAGACCCTCCACGTCGAGCCGCCGGCTGAACATGGTCGGGGTGCCGTCCGGGTTCCGAGGCCACTCCTCCTCGGGCCGGTCCCGGTACAGCTCCACGCCGGTCCCGTCCGGGTCGCGGAGGTACAGGGCCTCGCTCACCCCGTGGTCACTTGCCCCGTCCAGTGGAACGCCCGCCGTCAGCACCCGCCGGAGCGCGTCGGCCAGCGCCGCCCGGGTCGGGTAGAGGCTCGCCAGGTGATAGAGCCCGGTGGTTCCGGGCGGGGGCGGGCGTCCGCCCCGGCTCTCCCAGGTATTGAGCCCGATGTGGTGGTGGTAGCCGCCGGCCGACACGAACGCCGCCTGCGTGCTGTACCGCTGGGTCAGCTCGAGCCCGAGTACCCCGCAGTAGAAGGCGACCGCCCGCTCCAGGTCGGCGACCTTCAGGTGGACGTGGCCGATCCGGACGCCGGGGTCGATCGCGGCCGTTCGTTCCGCCATGGTGCACCCCGTTGTTTATCAGGTCGGCCGGTTGCCGGCCGCCGCTCCGCGTTGATGGCCCGGAAGACGCTCGCGGCCGACGCGAACGACCGGAGCCGGGCGGGGTGGTCGTAGATGTGGGCGGTGGCGATGACCTCGTCCGCGGCGGTGGCGTCGAGGACCGCCTCCAGCCCGTTCCGAACCGTGGCCAGCGAGCCGACGACCGACACCCGGGTCATCCGCTCGACCCGGGCCTTCTCTGCCGCGCTCCACCGGCCGGCCATGCTCTCGACCGGCGGCGGGAGGTCCCGCGGGGCGCCGCGGGCGAGGTTCAGGACCACCTGCTGGAGGGAGGTGAACAGCCGCCGGGCCCCGGCGTCGGTGTCGGCCGCGAACACGTTCACCCCCACCATCGCGTACGGCTCGGCGAGCACCGCGGACGGCTCGAAGTGGCGGCGGTACAGGTCCAGGGCCTCGTACAGGAAGTCGGGGGCGAGGTGCGACGCGAAGGCGAACGGCAACCCGAGCTCGGCGGCCAGCCGGGCGCTGAAGTCGCTCGACCCGAGCAGGTAGAGGGGGACGTTCAGCCCCTCGCCGGGGATGGCGTGGACCCCGTTCCCCGGCCCGCCGGGGCGGAAGTACGCCCGGAGCTCTTCGAGGTCCTGGGAGAATGTACCGCCGCTACCCGCCAGGTGGCGGCGCAGGGCCCGGGCGGTCCGGTGGTCCCCGCCGGGGGCCCGGCCGATGCCCAGGTCGATCCGGCCGGGGTGGAGGCCCTCCAGGGTGCCGAACTGCTCGGCGACGACCAGCGGGGCGTGGTTCGGGAGCATGACGCCGCCGGCCCCGACCCGGATCGACGACGTGCCGGCGGCCACGTGGGCGATGACCACGGCGGTGGCGGCGCCGGCGACCCCCGGGATGTTGTGGTGCTCGGCCACCCAGAACCGCTCGTACCCCCACCGCTCGGCGTGGCGGGCCAGGTCGAGGGAGTTCCGGAGGGCCTCGGCGGCCGTGCCCCCCTGGCGGATCGGGGCCAGGTCGAGGACCGAGAACGCGACGTCGGACACGGGTCGCATCTCACCCCTCCGTGATGGCAGGGCCGTGTCACGGAACTCGCCCGCCGCGTGATGCGTGGCCACACCGAGGACGGGCTGCAACAGGCGTGCCGGCCGGGGCGTGCGGGTCGTCGGACAGAATGTCGCCGCCGCCCGGGTGAGACACCCTGATCCGAGAGATCCATCCCTCGCAACCGCCCCAAGTCCCCGGCCGGACGTGTACCGGGTCGGCTGGCCGGCCGGCCGGGGTCTCGGCCGGCGGGCGGGAGATCTGGCGAGCCCTTTGCAGTGACTCCCGGTCTGTGGCACGGACTGGGGCGCCCGGGGGCGGTTCGCGTTCGTAACCGGAGGAGATCGGACACGGCCGCGAAGGAGGTGGATGGACGAGGCGGCGGTGGTGGAGGGGAACCCGGTGACCAGCCGCCGGCCGGACGACATCCTGGCGATCAGCCGCGGGATGATCGCCCTCTTCGGCCGCCGCCCGGTCGCGACCGTTAGCCGAGGGCCGCGACTTCCGTCGGCCGGACACGGGAAATGGTGACCGAATCCACGCTCGTTCGGATCGATGCGGGTTGTTGATGGCGCGTCGGGGGGCCACCCACATGGCGCTACCATGAAGACGGACACCGTCCGGGCGGCGGCGTTCAGCGATGGCGTGTTTGCGATCGTCATCACCTTGTTGGTGCTCGACCTGAAGGCCCCGCCGGCCGAACCCGGGCGGCTGCACGACGCGCTCCTCGCCCGGTGGCCGACGTACGCGGCCTACGTGACGTCGTACCTGTACGTCGCGGTCGTCCGGCTCAACCACAAAGCCGCGTGGGTTCGCATCCGGGCGATGGACCGGGGATTGCACTGGGCCAACTTCGGGGTCCTGTTCACGGTCGCCCTCCTGCCGTTCCCGACCGCAGTGGTCGCCGACGCGGTGCGGAAGGGCGACCCGGCCGACGCCCGGACGGCGGTGGCGCTGTACGCACTGGTCGGGGTGCTGCTGTGCGCGAGCTGGGTGGCCTTCTTCCTCTACCTCGGCCGGCATCCGGAGTTGCTCAAGGACGATGTCGGGGAGCGGTTCTTCGTCCGCGAGTCCGGTCGTGCCTGGGCCCGGGTCGTCCTGTACGCCGCCGGCGCGCTCGGCTATTTGGTCGGCCCGCCGGTCGCCATGGTGATCTTCTTCGTCCTGCCGGTCTTCTACGGCGTCACCAGCCATGGGCTCGACGCGGGAGGCAAGACGTGAGTCCGGCTCCGTGCCGAGCGGGAGGTCGACTTTATCGAGGATGTCGGCGTGGAGCGTGTCGGGCCGACGCGCGGAGAGCGGAGCGGCGGAGAGCGGAGCGGACGAACCGCGACGTCGGTCCCTCATGACCGAGGCGCTCGCCGGGACGCCGGCGGCCGGGGGCAGCCAACCCGGGGGACCCCGGCCGCCCCGTGACAATGGCAAGCCGCGCGTACCGCCGGCGGCCTACCTTTCAACGCACTGACCTCAGGGCCAGACCAGCGAGGAGCAGTTGCCTTACTGATCGCCGCTTTCTCACGGCCTTCGGCCCGGGAACTCGGCCGGGCGTTCCGGCGCGTCCAGGATGCTCTCCTTCGAGTGCCTGATGACCGCCTTCAACATCCCACTCGCGTGCTCCCGCGCGACCTTGTAGAGGCGTTCCGCCTCCGGGCCCCTGCCCGGGGCGTTGACCCGCACCGTCACCTGCCAGACGTAAGGGCCGACCCGCCAGATCTGCATCTCGTCGAACCCGATCCCGATCTCGTCGGCTTTCCTTTTCACCTTGCCGAGGTGCGCCGGCTTGAACCGCAACACCTTTTCGCCGAGCAAATCGACTTCCTCGAACTCGTCGCGCTTGTAATCTCGCGCCGCGGTTGGATCGGCGTCGTAGACGAACTTGCTGGTCTCGGCGTCGCGGTAGCGCCGCAGCCCGATGCCGCAGTCGAATACGGGTGAGCTGCCGGGCTTGGCCGGGTCCTCGAGGCGCTTCCACCGCGTGCCGTAGCTGCGCACGTTCAGGTTCCGCCCGCTGTCGCCGGTCTGCACCCAAAGGCTGCCGCCGGTGAGCGTGTACTTGTTCACCCCGAGCAGGCCGGAGATCTCATCGGCGGCCCCGATCATCGACTTCTGGAGCCGCAAGCCCGGGGCGCCCGTGATCTCGTTCGTGCCGATGGCCGAGGTCAGCAGCCGCGGCGGCTGGTCGTCGAGGCGGAAGACGTCGACGTTATCCCAGTCGATGCGGTAGAAGCTCGCCCGGCCGTAGTCGCGCGGGAACTTGTCGAGATGGCCGTACCAGACCAGCCCGGTCTCGTCCTTGGTCAGGATGATGGGGGATTCTTGAACGTCCGCCACGAACGCGAAATGATTCACCGTGTCGCCGGCCTTGAAAACGACGACGTCGCCTTGCTCGGCCGCGGAGACTTCCACGCCGAACTTTTGCACGACCTCCCAGGCCGTGCCCGTCGGGATGCGGAACGGCCCGCCGAACAGCAGCGACAGCGGGATGCTGCCGCAGATCTGCTTGTTGGTGGGCCGGTTCTGGGCGACCACGTAACCGGGCAACTTGCCCTTCCGGGCCTTCACCTCCGTCCCGTCGGCGGCGAGTAGCCACTGGTACGACCCGGCAGCTTTGGGCGTGTAGAAGTCCGCCTCCTTCTGCCGGACGATCTGGGCTTCCCCGTCGGAGATCTCGAATACGGGATCGGCGAACGAGACCTCCGCCACCTTCTCACCTTGCACGAGCCGGAACTTGTGAACTTGGGCCGGCGCGTCGCGCAACGCCTTGAGTTCCACCTGCAGCCGGGCGGTGGTCTCGAACAGCTTCTCGAACGGGACGGTCTTCGCTTCGAAGTCCGGGTGCGACACCTTCACCCGGTACTTGCCCGCCTGACCCGGCAGGACCGGGAAAACCGCCCGCCCTGCCGCATCGGTTTTGGCCACCTTGGCTTCGGCCCCGTTCGGGAAGGCGATTTCGACATCGGCACCGGGGATGACGTGGTGGGCGGTCGCCAGGCGGACGAGGCGGACCATGACGGCATGTTGCCCCAGGACGGGGTCGCCCGGCGGCGGGCCGTCGCCCAGGCCGATGTCCGAGAAGTGCCACACCGTCCCCGCGGCGCTCCCGCCGTCGGCGGCCACGGTGGCGGTCTCGCCGGTCCAGCGCCACTTGTTCTCCGCCGGCACCAGGGTGACGATGTAGAGCGGGGAGCCGGCCGGCCGCGCCTCCTTCAACGGCCAGGTGACCTTCAGTCCCCCGGGGAACTGCGCCCCCTCCGGCTCGAACTTGCCCGCCGCCAGCAGCCGGACGCCGCCCTCGATCGCCGGCACCGTGGCGAGGTCGTCGATTGCCTTGGCCGTCGGCTTCGTCTCAGGCCGCGGGGCGCCGCCCGGTATTTCGATGCGGATCTCGGTTGCCGGAGCGGCGTCGTCGTTCCCGCCGGAAGGGAGATCCGGGTTGGATTTCTTGCAGCCGGCCGGGAGAAGGGAGAGTGCGGCGAGAAGGCCCGCCCAGCGAATCTTGAGCATCGCGGGCTCCGACACAAGGGGGAGGTGGGAACCCCCTTCATCTTCGACGGGGCGGAGAGGTGTGTCAAAGGGAAACCCCATCCCACTGGAACGGGCGACCCCCTCGGGCGGGCACGAACGTGGCGACCGAACGAGAAAGTAAGGCATGCGAACGCCTGGTGCCGCGGTCGAGGGCGGCGGGGTTGCGTTCCCGCAGTCCGCGCAGGGCCGGGGTACACGTAGTAACGAGTGACCAGCCGTTTCGCCGCTCGAATGCCTCATGCCGCGGCACGCCGTTCCCGGGAGACCACGGGCAGTTGGACCTGGGCGATGGTACTTATCGCAATGCAAGCCCGGAGTGTGAGGGATTCGGCACGCCCGTCGGCTGTCGGCATTTCCTGCCCAATCGCGATCTGCTGCGACTCGGTTAATTGCAGTTCACGATTCGGGCCTGCCGGACATCATCTCCGGCGAATTCACTGACTTCGCCCGGCTCTCGTCCGCGGAGGTTCACCTCCGGCTGCTGCTGACAATCAAGGCATTGTACCGCAGCCAGTGCGGGGTGACCTGATCAACGAAGTAGGTGGAGGTGGGCCGCGCGTCGGTCACATCGCCCGCGGGGGTGTCGGACCGAATCGCGCATGCCAGATCGAAGCGCCTAGCCCTGATCCAAGGACAGCGCCCGGAAAACATAGCCCTTCTCTCTCGGTGGCGGCGGGTGTCACGGGTGTCGTGGACCAGTGTGAAAAATGGCAGGAATCGACGCTCATTCCGGTGGCGACGCAAGGGGCGAGAAGAACCGACTTCCGGCCCCCCTTGCCCTGGCTCAGAGCAGGGCAGGGGGCCGCCGCATCGGTCCGGCCGACCCGACAGGATGATCGAGCGACGGCGACGAGCAGATCAGCTCAATCCTCGCGAGGGGGCGGGGATGAGTGGCACGAGAGTTGCTACGTGTAAAAACCGGTGGCCCTTCCCGTTGCTTGGTTGGGATTCATATGGCCGGTCGTCCCCGCCGCGCCACCCCTGACGTGGAACCCGTCGCTGCGACCGCCTGGGGACTCGCCCCGTCGCCGATGCCGGACGCCCCGGCCCCCATGCTCTGCACCCTCGGCGGTGCGGCCTTCGATAGCACGGACTGGACCTTTGAGCCGAAGTTCGACGGCCTCCGCGTCCTGGCCCGCTTCGACGGCCGCGACCTGACGCTCCTCAGCCGCAACGACAAGCCCCAGGAATCGCGGTTCCCCGAGATCGCCGACGGGCTGCGGGCGGCCCTCCGCCACCCGGCCGGCCTCGACGGCGAGGTGGTCTGCCTGGCCGAGACCGGCAAGTCAAGCGTCCGGGAACTCCAGCAGCGGTTCCACCTCGACGACCCCGACGAGATCCGCCGGCGGATGGAGCGCCACCCGGCCTACCTGTACCTGTTCGACGTCCTCTCCCTCGACCGGTTCGAGGTGACCCGGCTGCCGCTCGCTCGCCGCCAAGCGTTGCTCCGCGACGCCGTCACCTGGTCTGACCGCGTCCGCCTGACCGAATCGACGCAGGCCCGGGGTACCGAGAGCTTCCGCCGGGCTTGCGAGGCGGCCGAGGAGGGGATCGTCGGCAAGCGGCTCGACAGCCTGTACGTCCCCGGCCGGAGCGACGCCTGGGTGAAGATCCAGTGCGTCGGCCGGCAGGAGTTCGTGATCGGCGGGTGGACCGACCCGCAGCGGTCCCGCGTCGGCCTCGGGGCGCTGCCCGTCGGCTTCTCCGAGGGCGATCAGCTCAGGTACGCGGGCAAGGTCGGCACCGGGTCCACCCGCGAGGTGCTGCTCGCCCTCCGCCGGCGGTTTGACGAACCGGGCCGGAAGGCCAACCCGTTCGAACTCGGGGAGGCTCCGACCGGCGAGGGCGTCCACTGGGTCGAGCCGAAGGTCGTGGCCGAGATCGCCTTCGCCGAGTGGACGCAGAACGGGCTGCTCCGCCAGCCGCGGTATGAGGGCCTCCGCCCCGACAAGGCGGCCCGCGACTGCCGCCGGGAGAGCCCCCCGCCGACCGAGGCCGTCCCGATTCGCACGGGAGAAACGAAAATGCCGCTGGAGGAGCACCGCGCCAAGCGCGACTTCAAGAAGACGAGCGAGCCGTCCGCTGGGGAGGGACCGAATCCGCACGAGCGGCCGATCTTCGTCGTCCAGGAGCACCACGCCTCGCACCTGCACTACGACTTCCGCCTCGAAGCCGACGGCGTGCTCAAGAGCTGGTCGGTGCCGAAGGGGCCGTCGACGGACCCGGCGGTCGAGCGGCTGGCGGTCGAGGTCGAGGACCACCCGCTCGGCTACGCGACGTTCGAGGGCACGATCCCGAAGGGGCAGTACGGCGGCGGGACGGTGACGATCTGGGACCACGGCACCTTCGAGAGTCTGATGGGCCGGAAGGCCGTGCCGCAGACCGCGGCCGAGGCGATCGAGGGCGGGCGGATCGAGTTTGTGATGCACGGCGGGCGCCTCAAGGGGAAGTTCGCCCTGATCCGGATGAAGGCCCGGGGCAAGGGCAAGCCGCAGTGGCTGGTCATGAAGTCGAAGGACGAGTTCGCAGAATCCGGTGAGGCCGGGGTCGGGTCCGAGAAGCCCGCCGCGAAGCCCAGGGCTGTGCGGGCGGCAAGGACGGCGATCACGCGACCGACCGCCGCTCCCGAAGAAGTCGAGCTCACCCACCCCGACGCCGGCCTCACGAAGAAGGACGTGTTCGCCTACTACGAGAAGGTCGCCGCCCGGCTCCTTCCCTTCCTGAAGGACCGCCCCGACACCCGGGAGCGGCTGCCGGACGGCCTCACCGCGGGCGGCCCGCACTTCTGGCAGAAGAACACCCCCGCTTCGTACCCGGGCTGGGTCCCGCGGGCCGAGCTGGAGACCGAGGGGGGCAAGCCGGTGAGCTATGCGCTGGTCAACGACCGGGCGACGCTGCTGTACCTCGTCAACCAGGGGACGCTGACCTTCCACCCGTGGCTGTCGCGGGTCGCCGACCTCGACCGGCCCGACTTCGTGCTGTTCGACCTCGACCCCGGACCGGCCGCGTTCGGGGACGTGGGCGCGGTGGCGAAGGCCATCAAGGCAGAGCTGGACGAGGACGGGGTCGAGTCGGTGGTGAAGACGTCGGGCAAGACGGGCCTGCACGTCCTCACGCCGCGGACGCAGGACGGCGGGTACGACGGGGCGCGGGCGTGGGCACTGGACCTCGCCGAGCGGGTGGCCGAGGCGCTCCCGGACCGGGCGACGGTGGACATCCGCAAGGCGAAGCGGGGCGGGCGGGTCTACACCGACGTGCTCCAGAACGCCCGCGGCCGCCACGCGGTTCCACCCTACGTCGTGCGGCCCACGCCCGGCGCGACGGTCTCGACGCCGCTGAACTGGCGGGAGGTCACGGGCGGGCTCGACCCGGCCGCGTTCACCTTGAAGAAGGTTATCGCCCGGCTGGCCCGGCAGAAGGCCGACCCCATGGCCGGGTTCCTGAAGGCGATCGGCGGCACCCGGAAGCCGGTGGTTTCGGGGTGAGCCATGGCCGTCCACATCGGCACGTCCGGCTGGAGCTACGACCACTGGGTGGACATCCTCTACCCGCGCGGGGCGTCGAGCCTGGAGCGGCTCGACGCCTACGCCCGGCGGTTCCAGACCGTCGAGGTCAACAACACCTTTTACCGGTGGCCGAAGGACGACGTGTTCACGACCTGGCACGACCGGTTGCCCGGGAATTTCGTCGTGTCGGCCAAGGCGTCGCGGGGCCTGACCCAGTTCCGCAAGCTGAACGACCCGCGGCCGTGGCTCGACCGGATGGAGGGCGGCATGTGCCGCCTGCGGAAGAAGCGGGGCGTGCTGTTGGTCCAACTCCCGCCGCACTTCCCACGTGACCTCGACCGGCTCAACCGCTTCCTGGCGGGCGTGCCCGCCGGCCAACGGGTCGCCGTGGAGTTCCGCCACCCGAGCTGGGACGGCGAAGACACGTTCGACGTTCTCGCCAGTCACGGCGCGGCCTATTGCGTCATGAGCGGGGCGAACTTGCCGTGCGTCCTGCGCGCCACCGCGGAGTTCGTCTACGTTCGCTTCCACGGACCGGACAATCACCACATGTACGCCGGCTCGTATTCCGAGGCCGACCTGCGGTGGTGGGCCGACCGGATCGGCGAATGGCAGGCACAGGGCCGCGACGTGTACGCCTACTTCAACAACGACGGGTACGGGCATGCCGTGCGTAACGCGTTGCGGGTGAGAGAACTGATCGGTTCGTAATCCGGTGGGCCGCCGACCGGAGGCTCAGGTCGAGCAACAGAATTAGTGGCTCCCGCACCGGCTTACTCGGCAATCAGGGCGTTGTAATCGACGGCGGCTGCGGTCGGCGTTTCGGCCTTCAGAACCGCCGCATCAGGGCGAGGGCCGCGTCCTTGTCCGGGGCGTGGTTGGACGCCACCCCGTCGGCGGGAACCACGAGCCGCAGGTCCCGCAAGTACGCGTCGTTCGCCGTAAACAGCACGCAGATGTCGGCCGCGAACCCGCCCAGCACGAGTGTCCGCGTGCCCAGAAACCTCAGCAGCGTGGCCAGGGTCGTCGAGAAGAACGCCGAGTGCTTCGCCTTGAGCACGAAGTAATCCTCTTTGCCGGGGTGGAGGCGGTCCACCCGAGGCTCCCCCTGACACCCCGGCTCGCGGCACCGCTCGACAACTGCCGACAAGTCCGACCGCCACTTCCCGAAGGGGTCGTTCGCGTAGATCACCGGCACGCCCGCCTTGCGCGCACGCGCCTTCAACTCCGCCAGCCGCTCGGCCGCCGGGACGGCATGGGGGTAGCTGGTCGGCCTCGGGGAAGTCCAGCGGGTTGATGACGCGCGCGAGGAGTAGGGCGACCGGGCAAGTGCCGGGGGCGCTGCCGTGGAGGTTTTGGCTCGTTCCGGGCATGGCAAAATCCTGGGCCGTCCGGGGGCGTTAAAATGATGGCCGCGTGGGCGGCGTCCGGTCGCACTGCCTCGATCCGCTGCCGCTGGTTCGCGGCCCGGGCCGCCAAGTGGTCGTAATCCGGTCCACCGAGCTGAGGAGTGTGCGCCGATACTTGGGCCAGCGCCAACCCCAGTGCCCGCTTGCCGTCGATCCCGACGGCCACGAGTTCGCCCGCCTCCAGGAGCCGGAAGTCGCCGCCGGCCGGGTCGTCCATCCGCAGGTTGATCCCCGCGGCCTACTCGCCGACCCACGACACGGCCGAGCGAAGCGTGCCGACCGATGCGCCCACCCGGCCCATGAGGGATTCGAGTTCGACCCGGTCGGCGGTGATGTCCTCGCGCATCCGGGCGAAGAACCGTTCGAGTTCGCTCCCGGTGTGGGCCTTCTCCAGGTGTCCTAGGAGTTCGAGCGCGACGACCGACCCGGCCAAGTGGTCTTGTAGGTAGATTGCGAGGTGTTCGTTCGGCATGGTCACTTCTCCCGCCGCAGGAGGACCGGGCTAATTGCCCAAGAACCTGAGCGATTCCTTGGTCACGACCTCGGGCCGCTCCTCGTGCGGCAGGAGGCCGCATTGCGGCACCGAGACGTACTCGGGCTGCTTCGCCATCCCGGCCCAGGCCTCGCGGAAGTCCCGCATCTTGCCGCCCGGCTCGAACTCCTCGCCCCGGAGCACCAGCGGCGGGCAGCCGATCAGCGTCGTCTTGTCCTCCTCGTCCTGGGCGACCTCGACGGGCGCGGCCGGGTAGTCGATGAACGCCCCGCGGAGCCCGCCCGGTTGCGCGTAGGCCGTGACGTACACGGCGATCTCCTCGGGGGACAAGCGCTCGGGGCTGAAGCACCACTGCGAGAAAATGAACCGGAGCCAGGCCTCCTCCCGGCCGGTGATCAGCAACTCGGGCAGGTCGGGGACGCTGTTGAACAGGAACCGATGGCGGGCGCGGGCGACCCGGCCGTCCATTCAACACGTCGTTGCCGAACGGCCCGGTGACGTTATCGAACAGGAACGGAGGTGCCCCGCTGCCCCGCTCCGGCACCGAGTCGCAGGCCACCGGCCGGATCCGGGGCCGGTCCCCGACCGGATGCCGGGGCGTGGCCCGGCAGGCCCTGCGGGGGGCCGGGACCGCCCCGCCGGGAGGTGCCCCGGGACGTGGCTCTGGTCTGGCCCGCCGCACCACCCGACACCTCGGCCCGAAAGGGGCTCACCATGCTCGACGGATGGCGATCCTGCCCGGGTGCCGGGGCCCGCTCGATCGCCGCCTTGTGCCGTGCGTAGTCCTTGGGGTGGATCTGCCCGGCCGCCAATAAACTGTCGAGCTGCTGCTGGCGGCGGGCCAGAACGCCCATAGGGCCGCCTCCGGGCTGAGCGGGGAGCCCGCCGCCCCCTCCATACCCGCCGCCCGCCCCGCCCCCGTACGGGTTTCCGTACCCGCCCCCACCATACTGGTCGCCCTGCCCGCCGTACCCGACCGGCGGCGAGTACCCCGGGGCATAGCCGTAAGCCCCTGGCATATAACCGTCTCCGCCGAACGGGGTGGCCTGGGTGTTCGGGTAGCCCGGACCCAGGGCGTTGGGGGGGAGCCGCCCGCCGTTCATCGTGCCGTAGGGGCCGCCCTGCCCGTGTCCGTACCCAGCTGGGATGCCCCAGCCGTGGTTGTAATCCCCAGCTTTGACCAGGGACGGTCGAGTCCGGCCGGCCCGGAGCAGGTCGCCCACGAGGTCCCGGGCGAGCTTCTGCTGGTTCTTCATCTGCGACCCGTTGGCCACGGGGTCGGACGGGGGCGGCGGCGGGGCCGGCGGGACGAACAGTTGGTGGACCATCCGGACCCGGTCGAGGGCCGGGCTGGGCGGGTGGGAGACACGGACTAACGGGGGGTTGTTGTAAGGCCCCGGGGCCGGCCCGCTGGGCCGGTTGCTGTGCCGGCTACTGGGCCGGTTCCTGGGGGGCCGACTGATGGGGGTCTGGGGCTGTCCCGGCTCGCGTTTGACGGGGTCAAGGGGTGGGGTTTGGGGGGCTGGCCCTGCGGGCGGCGTCGAGGGCGGTCGGGCTCGGGTTCATCGCCCCGGCGGACGGGCCCTGGGTGGCCACGACCAGGGTCAGCGATCCCCCTCCCGGGCGGGTTCCTTCTTCCCACCGGGTTTTTTTCGCGAGCGCCCAGGCGGGACGCCCGGCCGTCCAGGTCCGTCGGGTTACAGCAGCGCCCGCGGACGAGAACCGAATCGGCCTGCTCCGCAGCCAGCGTCCAACGGCCCGTTCGGTCGCCACCCACCGGTGAGATCCGGCCACCTTTCTTCAAGGGCCGTCTTGGCGGGTCGCAGGCACCGCGGGAGGACCAGGTCTCCCGGCAGCGGCGCATTCAACTCACGCACCGGGCCGAGAGGACGGCACCCGGCCGCCAGCTCGACCCTGGGCACTCTGCGGAGCCGGAGCAGTAGGTCCCTCTCGTCCAGCCCGTAGTGGACCGCCGGGTGGCCGGTCACGAGGTCGCCGTCGTCCTCGATCGGCCAAAGCCCCCGGGCTGGAGCCAGGGCTCGGTCGAGAGCAATCGTGGCGGCCGCATCAGGGCCGCAGTAGTCCGA
>JAQGHQ010000134.1 GCA_028288765.1 Gemmataceae bacterium
CTACTCCACTCGGGCAGTCAACCCGTCGGCCACTAATCCCTCTCGTTCTCGGGCTTGCTCGACGCGCAGGTGTGGAGGCTCAACCAGCCAACACGGTCGTTCGGAGGATTGCCGAGAGGTGACCAGACGGGTCGAGTCCGTGAGCCGTAAGATTCGCGTTTGGCGGACCCTGAAGGGGGATCCCGGGTTCCCCCGTCGAGGCGGTGCGAGAGGGCCATCCGCGACTTCCACGCCTCTCACATCCGCCGGGTGCGGGCGGGGTTATGCCTCTCCGGCCCGGACGTCGACCCGGCCGAGGCCTCGGAACGGTTGGGGCCCGAACCCGACGAGGCGCACCGGCGGGGCGAGGAAAAGCGGCATCGACGGTCTGGTGCATTCGTCGGCCACCACTCGGCCGACAGGCTCCGGGCGGCTGGGGCGGACCTGGTCGTCGGGTCGCTCGACGAGGTGGGCGTCGAACCGACTTCAGCTCTGGTCGGGTCGGAGGACGTGTCCAGTTAAGCCCGTCGCTCTGCGTCTGCTCACTGCGCGTTGCGGCCGCGTTACTTCTCCCTCACGCCCTCACCCCTATTGTTCGGGCTCTTGGGGTACAGCGACGCCGGGTCGAATCGCTCAACGACCAACTTCTCACCGTCCAGTGAAAACCGCTCGACCAGCTTGCCGTCTGCGAAGGAGATCAGCACCACGACGCCCCGCCTGACGAGCTTGGCCATCTGCTCGTCCTTCTTGACGGACGGAGTTCCGTCCGGCGAGATGCTGCGGTCGAAGGCCAACGATCCGTCAGCCTTGATGACGTACACGTGGGTGTACTTGTTCTCGTACTTGATGACCCACTTCCCCTCATACAGGGTGAACCGCCCGGCCTTGGCGTCTGCCTTCTCGATCTCCGCCGTCGCCTCCTGACACACTTTCTCGCCCTCGGTCCGAACCAAACCCTTGAGTTCCGGGGACGACATGGCCTCACAAAGCAAGAACCGAGCCCGGCGCAATGCCGGTAGGCGGGAATCGGTGCGGATCAGTTTGGCAGCATCCAGCCACTCCCGGGCTAACAGTGCCTGGTCTGCGGGGATGGTCGGGCGGGACAGTTCCCTAATAGCGAGGGCGCGGAAGTCGTCCAGCCGGTCCTTGCCGCCGTAGTTCTCCGCGAACGCTGTTGCCAACAAGTCCTTCAAATCGGGGTCACTGAAGTCCTGGTCGATCCGCCGTGCCGCTCGGACTGCGATGTCGATCTCACCGCCCCTGGCTGCCAGGATAGTCGCCTCTGTCAGCATGACGTAGCGAGTGGCGTGGTTCTCTTTTTCCTCGGCGGCTCGCTCCACCAACTTGACCGCGAGCGCGACGGTGGCCGACCGGTCGACCTTTGTGTATTCGGTTTTAAATCGTGTTTTCAGGCGGGTGCGAATGGGATCCTGCTCGGCCTTGGGTGGTACGGGTTGCTTCTCCGCGCCGGAACCCGGCAGGGTAATGCTCAAGAGCCATAGCGCAGCGATCCGATATACCTGCCTCATCGCAAGACCTCCGCGGCCGAACACCGAACAGACAGCGGCGATTGCTGCCTGAACGGCGTGGTAGTCCGGGTCCTGAGTCCCATCCAGGTCCCGGAACCGGGCGGCGATCACCCCAGCCCGGATGAACCGGCCGAGGGCCGGCTCATCGTGCTCCTGGAGGTAATCGCTCAGAACCAGCCGGACGGTGTCGTCCCCCGGGGTGTCCAGGACGGCGGCGAGAAGGCTCTCTCGGTCCGTCATCTCGCTTCCTTCCGCCTTCGATCCTTGCACGCCCGGATCTTCAGCCGGACCCGCTTCACGGTCACCGCCCGGACCGACCGCCCGATCCGCACCGCGATCACCTCGTCGTGATCTGTCCCGAGTTGGGCGAGCTGCTCGGCGGTCCAGCAATCATCCCTCCACCACGAACCGGGACGTAGCTCGAGTTGCGTCGCGATCTCGGCCCCGATCTGGCTCGCTTTCAGGTGGGCGGCCTTGCTCCCGGGCGTCGGAAACTTCCCACCCGTCGTGAACCGCTTCCGCCAGTTCCAGACGGCTTTTGTGCTGCCGCCGAGCCAGTACATGAGGACGGACGCGCTCTCCGTCCGGATCGCCCGGACGAGGATCTCGTTGACCGACAGTCCAGACCCGCCCCGGGTTTCCCGGGATCGGACCCGGGGCCACGGGATCCGCCCGTCGTGGATGCCGGTCACGACACAGTCACAGTCCCGGTACAGGCAGGTGACGACATCGCCCTTGCGGACCGGGGGCGGGGTGTAGTTGCCGATCAGGGGCGGGGGCATGGGTAACAGTGTGCCCGGCGGGCCGCCCCGGGGCAAGGAGAAGGCGGCCGGTTGCTCGCCGGTCCCGGCTCGGCGATAATCACCCTCCCCGGCTCGGGCGGGGGTTTCCACATCTCACCACTCGTCTCTGGGAGGAGATCTCATGTCGAAGATCGTGCGAGGTCTGGCACTGTCGGGCGCGTTGGCCGGCCTGGTCGCCGCCTGCATCCCCACCGTGGCGCCGGCTCAACCGAAGGACAAGAAGGGCGACG
Organism: Gemmataceae bacterium; assembly: GCA_028288765.1. Lineage (GTDB taxonomy): Bacteria > Planctomycetota > Planctomycetia > Gemmatales > Gemmataceae > Urbifossiella. Next base: position 2,542 of record JAQGHQ010000134.1, read on the forward strand.
TCGGGACTGTCGAGGTGTACAAGGACAAGGCCGGGGACTACCGGTGGCGGGTGAAGGACGCGGACGGGAAGGTGATCGCCATGCCGCCTAAGGGGTACGACACCAAGGACGACTGCCTGAAGGCCCTGGCGGTGGTCAAGACCACCCTCGGCAAGGCGAGGGTGACCGAGGTGAAAGAGGACGCCGAGCCGAAGAAGGACAAGTGACGGGGAGTTTTTGACCGCAACTCGGTCTCATTCTCCCTGACTGCTCGGTCCCGGACGCGGGGCGGGAGCTTTCCCGGACATTCGGGCCGAGGGGCACCGAAAGGGCCGCGTCTGGGCATACTTCTCACGTCAAAGCGAACAACCTCCCCCTGATCGAGAGGCGGGCGTGATGACCAGGACGTATACAACCCCCGTCGTCCCTGGGTCCTACCGGTTCTTTGGCCGGGTCGCCCGGGACGGCAATCCGTACCGGCACCTCGCGGCCGGGACGGACGGGGTACTGGTGACGGTTCGTCGGGCGGGCAGGATCGAGATTCCGGGGGAGGCGGGGGAGTTCGATCCGGAGTGGTTCGACCGGTGGTGGGACGGACCTCTCGCTCCCGCCAGTAGCCCGTGACCGACTCCGCCGCGGGATCAGCTGTTGGCCGGGTAGCGGAGATACTTTATGATCGCATGTTTGTTGATGGCCTGGAACCATTGCTTCCCGAGCGGGTCGATGAACCCCAGCCTTGGGGTGTCCAACGTCTTGCCGTCGTCCGACCACTTTTGCATCTTCGCCGCCCAGGCCGCCCGGTACTCGCCGGACCGGCAAGCGATGTTCGCCCACGGGTCGCAGATGAACGTGTCCGGCCCCCACTTGTCCACGTCGCCCAGTTCGGCGATCTCCCCAAGGCCCACGAACACGTGGTCGCCGGGTTGTTTCAAGGCCAGGAGCCAAACCGGCTCCACGCCCTTGTCCACGAGGTAGAAGTACGAAATGGCGGCCTGCTCCGCGCAGTTCCCGGCCTTCTTTTCGGCGGAGAGACGGGCCAGTTCTTTTATCTTTGCTTCGACACCACCTTGGACCTGACCGACCGCTGACAGGATGAGCGTTCTCTCCTGATCTGCCTGCTTCCGGCGATGTTTCCGGTCCTCCCCCGTTTTGGTCGTACCCTGCCGCTTCTTGTTGCTGGCGGCCACTTTCATAGCCCGGGTGTATAGCTTGGCGTCATTCGCAAGTTCGAGCGAGGCTTTCACGCTAAGGTCCTCTGCCTGGGATGCTTCAGAGGTCTGTACGGCCGCCAGCCTCTAAATCTCGCACTCGGCCCCTGCGGGAATACCGCGCGAGGGGATTGGTCACTCCCTTACTCCTCCTCGACCCGTATCTCCGTCCACCCCGGGACAAACACCCCGTTCACCACCGTCGCCCCTTGCGAGACGAGCCGGAGCGTCCCGGTGACCGTGATCCATTCCCCCTCGTCCACGTCGTACCGCTCCCCGCGGAGAATCACATTCCGGTCAACTTCGTCGGGCCGGTCGGCGCCCCCGACGATGGTTCGCTCCCCGTCACAGTAGACGGGGGTACGGACCAGCAACGTCACCGTCACCCGCCGGCCGTTGAGCCGGTTCGCCTGGTCGAGCGTCAGGAAGTGGAGGGAGAGCCGGACCCGCCTGGGCGGTCCCGAGAGCCAGGGCGGCGAACGTCGCGAACATGGCGGGGTCCCTCCGGCGGGAACACGTGTCGGGGTTGTGAGCCCGGTATTCGACCACACCGCCCGCGCCGGGGGCAACGGTCGGCCGGTGAACCCCCGGGCCGGCATCGCGAGGGCTCACGTCCTGCAGTTCGTGGATCGCCGCATCGGTATGGTTGGTCGAACCGGGCCTTCCATCGGCTGATGGCGCTGGCCGAGCAGAACAGGACGGGCACGGTGCCCGGCGTCGGGTTCGGCGGCCTGGCGGTATTGGACGAGGAGAGCCTGGCGTTCCGCCGGGGTAAGACGGATACTGTTCGTGGGTCGCCCCACCGAGAATCGGGGGGGCAGGGGTTATCGCGAGCCGGGACCGACGCCAGGAGCTATGGCATGCGCAATTCGTGGCCGGCCGCGTTCGTCCTTGCCGCACTTTTGCTGTGGCAGGGCCAGACGCAGTATCAGCGGGCGGAGGTTCTCACCAACACCCCCCGCCCGGGCACCGCCAAGATCAGCGACCCGGACTTCGAGGAAATCAACCAGAACCGCCGGGACGCTAGGACCGCCGAGAATACCGGGCTGGTGCTGACGGTCGCCGGCGGGGTCGCGGCCGTCGTCGGGATCGCCATACTCGCCTACAGCATGGGGAGTAGAAAGCGGCCGCACCCCGCCACCTGACGGCCGCCCTCCCCGGTGGGCAGGAATAAATTACCTTTCTGCGGATCATAAGAATGTCGCCCCGTTACGAGGTCGGCGTCATGCACCCGCGGCTCGTCGGCGCAATTCTGCTCGCCTCCGTCATCGCGGGGACCTTGTCAGAAATCGCCCTGTACCGCATCTCCCGTTTGACGGATCTGTGGCCCCAGATCCTCGGCTGGGTATGGGTCGCAATGCCATACCTCGTAGCCGTAGGGTTGGCGTTCCTCCTCCGCCGAAACACCGTAGGGCTGGTCGTTCTCCTGATCGCCCTCCTCCTCGTCGCCCCGGTCGGGGTGTTCCTGCTCGACGACTCCGTGACCCAGCAGGCGATCGCCGAGCAACAGGCTCGGGATTCCGGGCGGCGTGTATGGATGGTGAAGGCCGGGCCCGACGGGGCCGACGGGCCCGACGAAGGCGTCCCGATGCACCGGATGTTTTCGAAGCTATGGTTCTCGATTCTCCCGACCTACCAGCTTGCCGCAGTAGTTATCCCCACCGGGATCGGGTATGGCTTCTCGGTCTGGCTTCGCTGGCGGCAGGGGCGGGCAGGAGATCGCCCCGCCAATCGCGGGTTGGACGGGTGGGTGCTCACCCCCCGGGGAATTCCGTAACAGACCTGGCGAATTTCGCAACAGGGGGCCACAGCGTAACAAAGCCCCCGCCGATGGCGCCCCACCCCTGTGCGACCGTGACCCGGTCCCCGCGGAGGATGACGGGCCGGACGATCAGGCCGGTCCCGGGGGTTCGGGATTTCTCAAGGCGGGGGTCAGAAGGGCGGTTCGGTCCGGACACGTTGCATAGCTCCTTCTCCGAGCCGGCTCGCCGGACACTGGCCTCAGCGGCACGCAGGCCGTCTACTCTTTCACGCGCTTCCAGACGTGTATCCATTGCCCGCTATCCGAACCGGTGGCGAACTTCGTCGGTCGAGGCATTCCGGGGGGAGCAAAGCAGGCACGGAACTCGTCCCCCTTGAGTTCGTAGATGCCGAGGCAGGTTTTGCCCTTGTTGGGACCACTGGCGTCCACAATGTCGATCGTCTTGGGCTTCTTCGTCGGGTCCAGTTTCTGCGTCCCCTTGACGGTCCCCTTGTCGGCGAGCGTGACCATGTACTTATCATCCTTGATGACCAACTTCCCCTCCTTGAGCTGCTTCTCCGAGAGCGCTTTCCCCTCGGCTTCCCCCGCGCCCAGTTTCCAGGTGCCTTGGAACATTTCCTCGTCTTTCGCTGCGTCCTTCTTTGGCGCGTCGGCGGCGATCAGCAAGCTGACCACCAGGCCCATCGAGATACACAGCCTCATGAAACACCTCCTGAACAAGTTGCAAACCGTTGGACGAAGGACACTCAATGCCGCAGGGCCGAACTACAAGCTCACCGGCCCAGCCCGAGCGGTGAACTACGAAGTTCCAGAAATCTATCCGCGGGCCTCCCCGCTCCCGCCACGCAGTTTAACCGACCGGCACACCCACTGCCATCCCCGCCCCCGCCCCAGGTATCATCCACCGACAGACCCCGGGGGCCGACCGTGAACCGGTTGCGGCCCCCGGGAGCGGCGGGTATCGTGCGGGAAGTTGGCCGGGCGGATCGCGAGGGCGCGATCTAACCTAGATGTTCGGCCGGAGAGGGCGCACAGGATGGGCAGTCGCGGTCGGCGGACTGGCCTGATCATGGCCGCCATGTTGGCCATCGGGCTGTTCGGGTGCTGTGGCGGGATTGCTCTGTTCGGTGCCCGGCCCGAGAACGGCATTCGGGTGGAGCAACTGGAGGCAGACCTGCGGGCGAACGTGCCCCTGGGTAGCAGCCGAGAGCAGGCTGAGGCGTGGATTACGGCCCACGGGTTCACTCCGGAGGGCATCAGCGACAAGAGCGGCCGGCGGGTCGGGCTGGCGGCTATGATCCCGAACGACAGCCTGCTGGATTCAGCCGAGATCCGCCTGTACATCTACTTCGATGACACCGGCCGGGTGCGTGAGGTCACGATATTCCGGTTCGTGTACTCGTTCTGAATCTCGTTGGTGTCGCGCCGACCCCGCCGCTGCACCGGACCCATCCCGCCCACTCACGCCCCCGGGAACTTGATGACTGCCCGGGGTTCTTCCGCGATCTAGAACTCCCGTGCCAAACGCTCTGATTCCTTATTATGTGCAGCCCGCCCGCTATTGTGTGCAGGCGGGCTACTGTGTGCAAAGCCGTGGCGGGCGGCGGACGACCAAACGCCCGAACTCGATACCCGGTCGGGCTCTCGAACATTATCCCTCGCCGCGCCCGACGGGTCTTCATTCGGAATTTATCCGTGGCGGGGTCGCGGTGGGCGAGGCGGCCCGCCCTGTCACGGCAGCTTGGCCGCAAGCACATCGACCTTCTCGATCGTCGGGGGCGTGGCGAACAGCTCCGACGCCCTCGCCATAAGTGCGGCCGCGACCTTACCCGACAGGTGTGCCTGGCGCCCGCTCTCGTCGGGGAAGGCGTCAAAGATGCCGAACGTCGAGGGGCCGAGACGAATCCCGAACCAAGCGGTGGTGGCCGGCTCTTCCT
>JAQGHQ010000523.1 GCA_028288765.1 Gemmataceae bacterium
GTCGTTGACGGGTATTACTGCACCGGTCGGGAGACCGGTGCCACGAGAAGAAGAGCCCCGGAGAGGAGTTCCGTCTTCCGGTGTGGCACCGGTCTCCCGACCGGTGCCGGCACCCAGAGCCGAGGACCTCATCCTCCCGAAAACCAGCCGACGCGATCGCGAGCCCGACCGGGTACGCCCGAATCACTCGTAGATCGGACAGAATGTGTTGAACGCCTTTTCGCAGAACACCCCCGGGTCGTTGAACCGGCGGTCGCGGTTCAACGCGCCGATCGCGGCCATTTCCTCGGCCGACAGCTCGAAGTCGAAGATCGCGAGGTTCTCTACCAGCCGGTCCGGTCGCTCGGTCTTCGGGACCACGGCCGTCCCGCGTTGAACGCCCCACCGGAGCGCGACCTGGGCCGGGGTCTTCCCGTGCCTCCGCGCCGCCGCGAGAACTACGGGTTGGTCCATGACCGATTCGCCCGAATCGGCCATTCCGAGCGGCACATAAGACGGTGCCCCGAGTGGGGAAAACGCGGTGACCGCAATACCCATCTCGCGGCAGAACCGGAGCAGCTTCTCCTGGGTTAGATACGGGTGCATCTCGACCTGAAGCACGGCCGGCGGGATGCGGGCGGAGTTCAGTAGGTCGCTGAGCATTGCCGTGCCGTAATTGCACACCCCGATGTGCCGCACCAGCCCGATGTCAACGAGCTCTTCCAGCGCGGCCCACGTTTCGGCGAGCGGCACCCGGGCGAACTCCATCCGCGGGTCGGGCGCGTCCGGGTCGAAGAACCATCCCGGCGGGTACCGCCGCTCGAACGGCACGAACCGCTGGGCGATCGGGAAGTGGACCAGATAGAGGTCGAGGAAGTCGAGGCCCAGGTCCCGCAGGGTCCGTTCGACCGCCGGGCGGACGTGTTCCCGCGCGTGGTACGTGTTCCACAGCTTGGACGTGACCCAGAGCTCATCCCGCCGGCAAAGTCCGTCGGCGAGTGCGGCGCGGAGGCCCGCCCCGACCTCGGCCTCGTTCCCGTAATCGCACGCCGAATCGAGGTGGCGGTAACCGACCCGAATCGCCTGCTGCACGAGGCTGGCTGCGGCGGGTTTCGGGAGTTTCCAGAGCCCAAGACCGACGGCCGGCACCCGGGAGCCGGCGGCGAGGTTGATCGCAGGAGTAGTCATTCGGCTATCGTATTCGCCGCGAACCGGTTGGATCGCAAACCTGTCTTCCCGAATGCGTGCCCCCCGCGGTTCGGAGCAGCCGGGCGGAACACGTTTTGCTATGCTCAATAGTTCGCGGCGGCGCAACTTCGACGGCGTAATCTGTGTAGGACCGCGAGTAAGGTGACATCATGGCCGACACGGATACGACCGAAACCGATACCGGAACCGGGTTCGCAGCCCTCGGGCTCGACCCCAAGCTCGTCGCCGCGCTGACCGCGCTCGGGTACGAGGAGCCGACCCCGATCCAGCGGGAGGCGATCCCGATCGTCCTCCAGGGGCGCGACCTCGTCGGGCTCGCCGCGACCGGGACCGGGAAGACGGCCGCGTTCGCGCTCCCGTTGGTCCAGCGGCTCGCGGCCGGCGGGGCGAAGGGGAAGCCGGCCGCGGTGATCCTCGTCCCCACCCGCGAGCTCGCGATGCAAGTGGCCGAGGCGGTCCACAAGTACGGGCGGCCGTTCGGCACCCGGGTGCTGCCCGTGTACGGCGGGGCCGAGTTCGGCCAGCAGGCCCGCGCGCTCGACCGGGGGGTCGACGTCGTGGTCGCCACCCCCGGCCGGGCGCTCGACCACGTCCGCCGCGGGACGCTCAAACTCGCCGGGGTGTCCGTGGCCGTGCTGGACGAGGCCGACGAGATGCTCGACATGGGCTTCGCCGAGGACATCGACGCCCTCCTCGCCGAGACGCCCAAGGACCGCCAGACGATGCTGTTCTCGGCGACCATGCCGCCGCGGATCGAGGCCATCGCCCGGCAGCACCTGTCGAACCCGGCGAACGTCCGGGTCGCTCAGGAACGGGTGGCCCCGGGGGAAATCCCGCGGGTCCGGCAGGTGGCGTACATCGTCCCGCGGGCGTACAAGCTGGCCGCGCTCGCCCGGGTCCTGGACGTCGAGGCCCCGACCGCCGCCCTCGTATTTTGCCGCACCCGCACCGAGGTGGACGAACTGGCCGAAACGCTCTCGGCCCGCGGCTACCGGCCGGAGGCGATCCACGGCGGGCTGTCGCAGGAGCAGCGGGATCGGGTGATGCGGCTGTTCCGGGCCGGGACGGCCGACCTGCTCGTCGCCACCGACGTGGCCGCCCGCGGGCTCGACGTGGAACACCTCACCCACGTCGTGAATTACCACATCCCGGGCGAGACGGAAGCCTACGTCCACCGGATCGGGCGGGTCGGGCGGGCGGGCCGGGAGGGGGTGGCGATCACCCTCGCGGAGCCGAAGGAACACCGGCTGCTGCGGAACATCGAGCGGGCGACCGGCCAGCGGATCGAAGTCGGCCGGGTGCCGACGGTGGCCGACCTCCGGGCCCGGCGGATGGAACTCACCCGGGAGGCGATCCGGGAAGCCGTTCTCGAGGGCGATCTCGACCACTACCGCGTGATCGTGGAAGCGCTCGCCGGCGAACTCGACGTGATGGAGATTGCCCTCGCGGCGGTGAAGCTGGCGCACCAGGCCCAGGCGGGAGACAGCACGGGGGAGGAGGAGGAAATCCCGTCGCCGTCCCCGGAGCGGGACCGGTATCGCGAGGGGCCGCCGCGGGGACGGGAAGGCGGCCGACCTGATAGCCGGCGGCCGGACCGGCGGCGGGGGCCGGCGATGGCCCGGCTGTTCGTCAGCCTGGGGCGGGAGGCCGGGGTCAGCCCGCGGGATCTGGTCGGGGCGATCGCGCATGCCGCGGGGGTCCCGGGCCACGACATCGGGGCGATCGACATCGCCGACCGGTTCTCGCTGGTGGACGTCCCGGAGGAGGCGGCCGAGTACGTGATCGAGTGCTTGCAGGGGGCGCGAATCCGCGGCCGGCGGGTGAACGTCCGCCGCGACCAGCGGGACGGCGGCTGGGGGCCGGGCGGGGGCGACCGCCCGCCGCGCGACAAGCCGAGCCGCCGGTCGGACGGGGACGAGTGAGCCGTATCTCCGGCGCCGGGCCTCACCGGTTCTTGGGCGGTGCGGCCAGCGGGGGAGGGATCATCTCGACCAGTTCGAACGGCTTGGGGAGGGCGTAGCGGGCCGCGTCGGACGGGACTTCGATCTCCCGCACCGGGCTTTGAACCGCCACGGCATTCCCGGTCCTGACCTTGTACGCATGCAATTGGACCTTCCCGGGCGGCAAGCGCATCTGGAATCGGCCGTCCGCGTCGGCCGGTTTGCCGCCAACCATGCCCTGGGAGTGGACCAACCTGATCATCGACAGGTGGGCGCCGGCCGCGGGCTTCCCGGTTCCGTGGTACTGTAATCGCCCGGAGACCTCGACGCCCGGGACCACTTCCAGCGAGATGTCCTTGCTGCCCCCGGGTTCGGTCGTCACCAGGATATCACGGGCGGTCGCCGGAGCGTCGGACGGCAAGTCGATCCCGACGCCGATCGGGCCAGCGGGGAGTCCGGCCGCGGTGAACCGCCCGTCGGCATCCGGTTGGACGGTTTGGCTGAACCCGTGAAGTCGATCGCGTCCCTGGATGAGAATTTTCGCCGTGTCGGGTTTCACCCTGGGCACGCGCGACACGACCCGTCCGCGGATGACCGCTTCCGGCTGCAGGACGAACTCGGCCGGTAGGGCATCCGCCCCGAGGGTGTGCTTTCCCTCCACGGGACCTCCTGCCCCGGTGTCCAGTTCGGCGAACCCCTTCGCCATAACACGAAAGATCCGTTCGTCGCCCGCGGGCAAACTTGCGAACCGGAACCGGCCGGCCGAGTCGGTTTTGGCCAGGTAGAACGGCTCCGCCGAAGTGCCGCGGACCGCGACCGCCGGTACATACCCCCACGCGCAGCAGGCAAACCTGCCAAGACCCGGGTCCTCACCCGATCGGTGGACGAAGCCGGCCTGGACCTCGGCCCCGGCCACGGGTCGACCGGCGGCATCTTTCACCGTGCCAGAGAACGGCGCCACGCGGGACAGCTTGAGTTCGACCGCGCCCATCTGGGCCGGCGACCAGAAGGTGTCGGCCGCCGCAAACCCGTCCCGGCCGGCGACCAGGAGGACACCCGGATAGGCGGACTTGCCCACGGGCATTGTGCCGAATGAGAAGCGGCCGGCGGCGTCGCTCGTCGTTCTCATCCGCTCGCCCCAGCCCGCGTCACCGACGGCGAGGACCGTAGCCCCCGCGACGGATTTCCCGTCCGGGCCTGTCACGGTCCCTTGAACTCCCGGGGCGGGCTTGCGGTCGGGGGCCGTTCCCGGCGTGGCCGGCGGCGAATCGGCCGGCGGGCCTGCCTTCGCCCCGATGCCGGCCAGGCCGGCACAGCAGCCGAGCACGGCGACCGCGGTCAGTGCGGCCCGGGCCGGTGAAAGAGGTTTGCTCCAGCGGGTCATGTCTGCCTCCAGCAGTTGGTGGATGCGATCCTTCACAGCATTCCGGTGGAACATCGGGGTGGCCCCGGCCGGCGTGAGTACCGCCCGGCCCGGGCCGAGCCGTCGCGCCCCGTCGAGCAGGACGCGGGCGAGGTGGGACGAGGTGACGTTCTGGCGCACGGCCGTTGCGTCACATCGCAGCTCCCGTTCGAACGCCAGTCGGGCGACCAGCTGGCGGACGAGCGGGTGGAAGAAGAAGACCGCCCGGACGAACTCCTCCGCGAGCCCGGACCAGTCGTCCGCGTGGGCGACGTGGGCGAGCTCGTGGAGGAGCACCGCGCGGCGGTCGGCGGCCGGGAGCGCGGCCCAGTCCGGCGGGACGACGACCGCCGGCCGCCGGCCGCCGAAGAGAGCCGGGCCGGCCACGGCCGACGACGTGAGGAACACGACCGGCCGGCGGACGCCGAGCTCCGCGCGAACGGCCGTGAACTCGGCGAGCAATCCGCCGTCGATCGGCCGCGCGGCAGCGCGGACGCGGGCCAGCCACCACCGGCCGGCGGCCAGGCGGAACAGAGAACCGCCGCACCCGGCCAGCCACGCGGCCGCCAGCACGACGGGCCACGTAATGGCGGACGGCGGGGCCAGCGCCGGTTCGTCGGGCCCCGGCCGAAGAACCGGGTCCGAGACCGGGGGAACGGGGGCCGCCGGTTGGGCCTCCGGCGGTGGTTGTACCGATGACAGGTGAGGGACGCGGCCGCTCCCCTCGGCGCTGCTCCGGTCGGCAACCGCCTCGACGCGGACAACCGTGGGCAGTGGGACGGTCCACCAGGTCGGCAGGAGCGGCAGGAACAGGCCGCCGACTAGGACCAGCCTGGCCAGCCACAGCCGGCCCGCGACCGATCGCGGTCGGCCGGTGGTCAGAATGGCCATCAGCCCGAGGATCAGCACGCCCCAGCGGACCGACCAGTCCGCCAACACCCCAACCCAGTCCGCGGCCAAGTCGGTCATCGCTTCTTCCTCCGTGATGGGCGGGCTTCTACATCCCGGTTCGGCGGGTGTTGGATCTTCTCCTCGATGGCCCGTAGGTCCTCGGCCGAGAGGTGCCGTGTGTCGACCAGCCCGAGTACCAGCCGTTCGGCCGACCCGCGGAAGAACCGTCGGACGAAATCGCCGAGCAGGGTGCCCGTCGCCTGGTCGCGGGTCATGGTGGGCCGGTAGCGGTGGGCCGGTTGCTCGTCGCCGTGTCCCACCAGTCCCACCCGCTCCATGCCCTGCAACAGCCCGAGGACCGTCGTGTACGGCATCTCCTCGCCCCCTGGGAGCCGGGCGAGCACCTCCCGGACCGTCAGCGGCCCGTGCTCCCAGAGCAGTTCCAGGGCGGCGAACTGTCGCTCGGTAATCGCCAGCTGCTTCTTCCCTGCCATGATGTCGTCGGCCTTATACGGGTGAATCGGTACGCATCATTGCGTAATGGCCCCTGAGTGTCAACCCCGGCGGACCCTGGGCGGTCTGCTGGCCGACGAGACCCGGGCCGCCTCGCTACTCACACCCCCGGTCGAACAGGTGCCGGGCGGCCCGGCCGCTGATGACGCCGTGCTTCAGGAGTTCCGCCGCGATCAGCTCCACCGCCTGCCAGTGCCCCTCGTCGGCGAGCAGGTTTTCCACCTTCGAGAGCATCCGCCGCTCGAACCGTTCCGCCTGGCGCTGGCTCGCCCGCTGAAGGATCAGCCGGCGGGCGTACCGCAAGTCCCGCTCGGCCTCGTCCCAGCCGTAGGTCCCGGTGTGCCGGGCCTCGGCCGCCATCCCGGCAAGGGCGATCAGGATCTCCCGTTCGATCCAGTCCTCCGACGGCCGGAACACGCCCTTCCCGAACTCGCACTGGCCGAGTCGCTCGCGATTCGGGAGGACACTCACCCGGTGGACCGGGCGGTCCAGCGCGAGCGCCACCACCGCGTGTCCCGCCTCGTGGTACGCGGTCGCCGGGTCATAGGTCCGGGGTTCGCCCATGCCCGCATCTTACGACCGTCGGGCGAAACGCACGACGGGTCTCGGCGTCACGCGGAAGGGATTTCGCCGCCCCACCGGCCGGTGGCTGCCGTTCTCGTCAAATCCCCTCCCTCGCCACCCCGTCCGTCCGATATAAAGGAATAGTAAGCCAGGAAACCCCGCCATCCTTTCCTCCGGCGCCCACCTTTTCGTCCGAGGCACGGTTTCATGATTTCCGAGAACGGCTCTCCGGGGTCGGCCGCACCGACCGCAGCCCCCCCACCGGCGACAGGCGCGAACGGCCGCCCCCGTCGGGTGGAAGAGGTGGAATCGATCACCATTCGGTTCGCCGGCGACTCCGGCGACGGGATGCAGCTGGCCGGGACGCAGTTCACCAACACCTCCGCCCTCGCCGGCAACGACATCGCCACCTTCCCCGACTTCCCCGCCGAGATCCGGGCTCCCGCGGGCACCCTCGCCGGGGTGTCGGGCTTCCAGGTCCACTTCGCCGCGACCGACATCCACACCCCCGGGGACGCGCTCGACACCCTGGTGGTGATGAACGCCGCCGCCCTCAAGACCAACCTCCGCGACCTCCAGCCGGGCGGCATCCTGGTCGTAAATTCCGAAGGGTTCGAGGTCTCCGACCTGGCCAAGGCCAAGTACAAGACCAACCCGCTCGACGACGGGTCGCTCAAGGGGTACAAGGTCATCCGGGTGGCGGTCACCAAGATGACCCGGGCGTCGGTCGCGGAGTGCAAACTGAGCACCCGCGAGGCCGACCGGTGCAAGAATTTCTTCGCCCTCGGGCTCGTGTACTGGATGTACGAGCGGTCGCTCGAGCCCACCCTCCGGTGGATCCGCGAGAAGTTCGCGAAGAACCCGCAGTACGTCGAGGCGAACACCCGGGCCCTGAAGGCCGGGTACAACTACGGTGAGACCGTCGAGGTCATGCCCGTCCAGTACAAGGTGGCGAAGGCGAAGATCCCCCCGGGCACGTACCGGAAGATCACCGGGAACGAGGCGATCGTCCTCGGGCTCGTCGCCGCCACCCAGCTCGCGAACAAGCAGCTGGTCTACGCCAGCTACCCGATCACCCCGGCCAGTTCGGTGCTCGAGGGGCTGGCCGAGCTGCGGCGGTTCGGGGTGAAGACGTTCCAGGCCGAGGACGAGATCGCGGCCGTCGGGGTCGCCATCGGGGCGAGCTACGGCGGGGCGGTCGGGATCACCGGGACCAGCGGCCCGGGCGTGTGCCTCAAGAGCGAGGCCATCGGGCTCGCGGTGATGACCGAGCTCCCCCTCGTGATCGTGGACGTGCAGCGGGGCGGGCCGAGCACCGGGCTGCCGACCAAGACCGAGCAGGCCGACCTGCTCCAGGCGATGTTCGGCCGCAACGGCGAGTGCCCGGCCGCGATCATCGCCCCCCAGTCGCCGACCGACTGCTTCGACATGGCGTTCGAGGCGGTCCGGATCGCCACCCGGTTCATGTGCCCGGTCTTCCTCCTGTCCGACGGGTACATCGCGAACGGGTCGGAGCCGTGGAAGATCCCGGCGGTCGACAAGCTCCCGCGGTTCGAGGTCAAGCACCCGACCGAGCCGAACGGCGCCGGGTGGGCCGGGCCCGGGCACGAGAGCGGGGCCGACGGCGAAAGCGGCGGGGCCGGGAAGTTTCTCCCGTACCGGCGGGACGAGCTGCTCGCCCGGCCGTGGGCCATCCCGGGCACCCCGGGGCTCGAACACCGGATCGGCGGGATCGAGAAGCAGGACGTGACCGGGAACGTGAACTACGAGCCCGGCAACCACGAACACATGGTCAAGACCCGCGCCCAGAAGATCGAAAACATCGCCCAGACGATCCCCGATCTGGCGATCACCGGGGACGCCGACGCCGACCTGCTGGTGGTCGGCTGGGGCGGGACGTTCGGGTCGATCACGACCGCCATCGACCGGGCCCGGCGGAAGGGGCGGAAGGTCGCCCAGGCACACTTCCGCTACCTGAACCCGATGCCGAAGAACACCGCCGAGGTGCTCAAGAAGTTCAAAAAGATCCTCGTCCCGGAGCTGAACAACGGACAGCTGTTGTGGCTACTCCGGGCGAAATACCTGGCCCCGGCCGAGGGGCTGAACAAGATCCAGGGCCGCCCGTTCCTCGTCTCCGAGATCGAGGCCGGGATTGAGAAGGCGCTGAGTTAAGGTGGTGGGGTGGTGGGGTGGTGATCCGAGGATCTCGGAACTTCTCTCACCCCACCAGCCTGACGCCCCGACCCCAACCTCACAACCCCGCAACCTCACAGCCCCGCAACCTCACAACCCAAACTACCAATGTCCGCTTCCACCTCCCTCCCGACCCTCACGACCAAGGACCTCTCCTCCGACCAGGAGGTCCGGTGGTGCCCCGGCTGCGGGGACTACTCGATCCTGGCGCAGATGAAGAAGGCGCTCACCACCGTGGGCGTGCCCCGCGAGAAGATCGCGTTCGTGTCCGGGATCGGCTGTTCGAGCCGGTTCCCGTACTACATGAACACCTACGGGTTCCACACCATCCACGGCCGGGCCCCGACTTTCGCCACCGGCCTGCGGCTTGCCAACCCCGGCCTCCAGGTCTGGGTCGTCACCGGCGACGGCGACGGCCTCTCGATCGGCGGGAACCACCTGCTCCACGCCCTCCGGCGGAACGTGGACATCAAGATCCTGCTGTTCAACAACGAGATCTACGGTCTCACCAAGGGCCAGTACTCGCCCGCCAGCCGGCTCGGTACGCCGACCAAGACCAGCCCCGGCGGGTCGTTCGAGACCCCGGTCCGCCCCCTGTCCGTCGCCCTGGCCGCCGAGGCCACGTTCGTCGCCCGGACGGTCGACGTGGACGTCCAGCACCTGGTCGGCATCCTCCAGCGGGCCGCCGCCCACAAGGGGAGCGCGTTCGTCGAGATCTACCAGAACTGCAAGATCTTCAACGACGGGGTGTTCGAGTACGCGACCGAGAAGAGCGTGAAGGCGGACAACGTCCTGTACCTCGAACACGGCAAGCCGATGGTGTTCGGGAAGGACCGGAACAAAGGTATCCGGCTGAACGGGCTCAAGCCCGAGGTGGTCGAGATCGGCAAGGACTGCCAACTCGACGACCTGCTGACCCACGACGAGACCAGCGAGGAACCGACCCTGGCCTACCTGCTGAGCCGGTTCGCCCACGACGAGTCGGCGACCGCGGTCAAGCCGTTCCCCGAGCCGGTGGGGGTGTTCCGGACGGTCCGCAAGCCGACCTACGAGGAACAGCTCGACGGCCGGATCGCCGAGGCGGTGGCCAAGAAGGGCAAGGGCAAGATCGAGGACCTGTTCAAGGCCGAGGACGTGTGGACCGTGGAGTAGTCCAGTCGTAAAGTCGAAAGTCGTAAAGTCATAACGTCAGCTGTTGCTGCACGGCTTTATGGCTTTCAACTTTACGACTTTCGACTTTACGACTTGTGACCTGACCCATGTACTGTCCCGCCTGCGGCCACCAGAACAACCCGGGGAGTGATGCGTGCGGCAACTGCATGCTGTCGCTCGCCCACCTCGACGAGCCGGCCCCGCACGACCGGGTCGAGCGGAGCCTGATGACCGAGCCGGTCGCCGTCCTCGCCCCGCGCGAACCGGTCACCGTCCCGGCCGACGCCGACCTCGGCCGGGCGATCCGCCAGATGATCGATCGTGGGGTCGGGGCGGTCCTGGTGGTCGGCCCGGACGGCGGGCTGGCCGGGATTCTGACCGAGCGGGACTTCCTGTCGAAGGTGGCCGGGCACCCGGGGTTCGCGAGCCTCCCCGTCCGCGACTTCATGACCCCCGGGCCGGAGACCGTCTCCCCGGCCGACACGCTGGCCTTCGCCCTCGGCAAAATGGACGCCGGCGGCTACCGCCATCTCCCGGTCGTGGAGGGCGGGCGACCGGTCGGTGTGGTCTCGGTCCGCGACATCCTCCGACACGTGACCAAGCTGTGCTGATGATGCAATCGCGCCTGCTCAAGTTCTAGGCTCGCTCGACCTGTTAGTTGATGAAAATGGCGCCGTGGCCTTGACTTCACCTCTCCCTCATCGGATATCATCCCCTAAGCTCTCTCGGTGTGGGTCGGTCGTTGGTGTCTCGCTCCACCAACCTCGATCGGTCTGTTCTCCAAGGCCAGCACCTACCTACTCTCCCAACTTCCTTCCTCCTCCGGAAGTTGTCCTCTCTATTTACCCGCCGGTTTCGACCGGTTGACTCGTTCGCGCGGGTCGTTTGCAATCGCGCCTGAGCGCCATTCCCGCCTTGCGGATCAGGGCCAAAGGACCCGCACGCCATCATCGGAGGTATCTCGATGTCCCGGTCTCCGTTTCCCGGCCGAATATCTCGCCGGGGGTTCACGCTGATCGAGCTGCTGGTAGTAATCGCCATTATCGCCATCCTGATCGGTCTGCTTCTCCCCGCGGTCCAGAAGGTCCGCGAGGCCGCCGCCCGCAGCAGCTGCCAGAACAACCTGAAGCAACTCGGGCTCGCCGCCCATAACTACGCGAGCGCCAACAACTACCTCCCGCCGGGCATGGACGCCGGCGGCGGTGGCCCGATCATCTACTTGCTCCCGTACCTGGAACAGCAGAACCTGTTCACCGGGTTCAACCTGTCTTCGACGCCGTTCTGGTGGTCCCAAAATCGCCCGCCGTCGACCGGGAGCACCAGCCCACCCCGGCCCCCGGCGCGGTACGGGGCCGAGGGCGAGATCAAGACGCTCCAGTGCCCGTCGAACCCGCCCCCGGCCTCCTACAACTGGGTTTTCATGGATTCCTTCTACGGGACCCCGGGCACCGACTACCCCACGGCCCAGGGCACGTCCAACACTCACGTCTACTCCGGCAACCCCGGGTCGGTCATCCTCGGCCGGTCGAACTACGTCGGCGTAGCCGGCGACTGGCGGTACGGCGCTGGGTACAAGGGCGTGTTCACATTCCAGAGCAAACTGTCGCTCGTCGGTATCACCGATGGGACGAGCAACACGGTCATGTTCGGCGAGTGGTCCGGCGGGAGTTTTGATGGCGGCAAGACCATCTCGACCTGGACATGGGGCGGCGGGGCCGCGTTCACCGCGTTCGGGTTGTGTAACACCGGCTCCAAGAGCTGCTGGTACACCTTCAACAGCAACCACACGAACGTCGTCAACTTCGTCTACTCCGATGGTTCCGTCCGCCCCCTTAAAAACCCGGCCGGGCTGGACTTCCCGACCTGGGCAGCGATCTGTGGCAAGTCCGATGGAGTCGTCCTGAGCTACGACAACTGACCTAACGACAGCTGACCACAACATTTAAACCTCAGAGGATGATCCGGAAATGATTCGTCGAGTTCTCCTGCCGGTGCTGGTCGCATTCGCCGCCACGGGCTGTGGCGGCGGAAGCGATTCGAAGCAGCCGAAGATCCAAAACCCAGACGACGCGGCCTCGCAAAAACTGAAAGCCGCCCCGCCTCCTTCGGCCCCGGGTGCCCCGGGTCCCAAGGGTGCTCCGACGGCCGGCAGCCCGCAGTAGCCACAGCGCCCGGCCCCTGGTCGCCTCTGGACGGCCACGCCCTGGAATAGGTGTGGGCGTCTCGCGGCGACCAGGGACCGGGTGGTAACGGTCGGGCTCACCGGCGTCACCACTCGCGGGCCGGAAATCGCTCCTCTACCCGTCAGCTCGGCGGCCGCCCTCGACAAAAAGACACGAGCGGCTGCCGCCATCTCCCGATCGAGGCGGTCTCGGGCCACGACACTCCCAGACGTATAAGTCAGTTCTGGCGATAATGGCGACAGCCCGAGCACTAAAGGGCGCGGGCCTCCAGCTCCTCAACCCACCACTTCCGAGGCATCTGATCACCCAGCCCAGGTCGAAAGCCGGATGCCGCCTACTTATCAAATCAAGGGGTAGACATTCCTCCCTACCCGGGTCCTAAAAAGGCTCACTCGAAAAGGCCAATCGCGATTCGTCTGACGTTTCCCCCCCTCAGCCATGTTTTCCGGCAGCTTGATTCGCGGTCGCCGGGAAGTGCCCTGAGACCGTCGGCTGAGCCGAGATTTTTCCCACCTCGGCCGAACAAGTCATGCCCGAGTTTTGGGCAGTCCGTCCCAGTTGTTTTTCTTGTTCTACTCTTTGGTCATTGGGACGGTTTCACGCCTGATCTCATTCGTGTCCGCTTCGGGCGCCGAGGCGTAATCCCGACGACCCGCAAAGGCTGGGGCAGCTGAGGGTTCCTGACAAACCCCGCGCCTTCCTCGACTTACCCAACGGCCATGAACCGGTGTCACCGGAGCGGTGTGAATTCATTCTCCGCCATTATTTTGAGGGGGTACGATATGACATGTCCGCGGCTCGCAAAACGCGCGTTCACGCTGATCGAGCTGCTGGTGGTGATCGCGATCATCGCGATCCTGATCGGCCTGCTCCTCCCCGCTGTCCAAAAGGTCCGCGAAGCCGCCGCCCGGTCCACCTGCACCAACAACCTCAAGCAGATCGCTCTTGCGGCCCATAACTACGAGAGTGCGAACGGTGTGCTACCCCCGGGCTACCTTGGGCCGGCTCGCCAACACCCTTACAACTCCCAAACTGGTAACTACCAGTGGCAAGGGACGCTCGCGTTTCTGCTCCCTTACATGGAACAAACGGCGATCTACAACCGCTTCGACCCCAGCCTGAACTGGAGTGTCCAGTCGATCGGGCCGAGCAACTGGTACGGGAACGGGAACAACGTGGCCGCGTCGTTCAACCAGGTCAAGACGTTCCAGTGTCCGTCAGATAACCTGCTCAACGCCGGGAGTTCCACCTTCGACATCGCCTTTGTTGATATGTGGTACAACGGCTCCGGGACACTCGACGCCACACCCTACGGGTTTGGAAACATTCCCCAGCTGGGGAAAACGAATTACCTCGGAGTTGCCGGGTATTGGGGGCTTACTGGGGCCTCAACCGATCTCTACGAGGGGATTTTCAGTAACCGGTCGGCCGCGAAACTCGCCACCATCAGCGACGGGACGAGCAACACCCTGATGTTCGGGGAAACGCTCGGGCGGGAACTGACCGGCACACCTTCGACAACCATTAGCTGGATGAGCGGCCCCATGTTGACCAGATACGGACTTCCGAACACACCCGGGGCGGTCTTCTGGTACACATTCAGTAGCAAACACACGGGAGTAGTGAACTTTGCGCTGGGGGATGCCTCGGTCCGCGGGATTCGGTCCGGCTTTGATAGTTCCGGTGGGGGTCAGTACAGTACGTTCATCTTCATGAGCGGAATGCGGGAAGGTGCCGTCATCGACCCCAACAGTTTATGACACTGTTTGGCGGACCAGGACTCCTTACCCCAGAAAGACTGTCCTATGAAGCGCGTGCTGGTCGTCTGTTGGGTCGTCGCCTGTACTTCTTTGAACTCCGGTTGCGGCGGGGGAAGCCCGACCTCGTCCGGGGAGCCCGCCGCACCGCTGAAGATTGAGAAGATGAAGAATAAAGGGCCGGACGGTCTCCCGTCACCAGCTGCGAAGCCCACTCCGCCGCCAGTCCCAAAGTAACGACTCCGGCAGACTTCCCGTGCGCGTTGGGAGCACGCCTTACCGCACCGCCCCACCGTTAACCCGGATCGTTTGACCCGTCAGAAATGCGGCCGCCGGACTGGCCAGCCAGACCGCGGCCGCCGCCACGTCCTCCGGTAGTCCCCACACCCCGAGCGGTGTTTCCCGCCGAACTCGTTCCTGCCACGCAGGCGACGCCGTCTCCCCCCATGCCGTGCGGATCCAGCCGGGGGCAAGGCAGTTCACCCGTACTTCCGGGGCGAGACTCAGGGCGAGGCTGCGGGTAAAGCACATGACCGCCCCTTTCACCGCCGCGAACAGCTGTCCGCTGTCGCCCTCCATCCCCGTCTCGGCCTGGTCCCAGCCCACGGTGAGGATTGACCCCCGGCCGCAGGCTTTCATCCGCGTGCCGATGTCCCGGGCCAGCTGAGTCGTCGCCTTCAGGTCGACGGCGAGCAGCTCGTCCAGTTTCTGCTCGAACGACCATTTCGCCGCCTCGCCGGTAAGCGTATCGGCCCCGGCGTTCGAGACGAGGATGTCCAGCCCGCCGAATGCATCCCACGCCTCGGCCGCGAGCCTGGCGCAGGCAGCCGGGTCGCGGAGGTCGGCCATCACGACCCGGACCGGACCGGTCCCGGCGGACCGAAGTGCGTCGGCCGCCTGGTCGGCTGCCTCCCGCGACCGCCGGCCGTGAATGACGACCTGAGCCCCGTGGTTCGCAAACGCCCGCGCGATGGCGTGTCCGATGCCGCTGGTCGAACCGGTGACCAGGGCTCGGAGGCCGGTGAGCTGCTGTGGCCGGTCGGACGAGGAGGTTGGTTTCGGCTTCGGCGGGTTCGGGTCTCGGAGGGCGTTCAGCAGCTCGCGCACCGTCTTTCCGAACGTCGGGTGGACCGCGTCCGGGGCGATCCCCGCAAGGGGAACGAGGACGAACGCCCGCTCGTGCATTCGCGGATGAGGGACGACGAGGTCCGGGGTGTTGACGACCCGGTCGTCGTAGAGGAGTAGGTCGAGGTCGAGTGTCCGGGGGGCGTTGACTTCGGACCGAACGCGGCCGAACTGTCGTTCGACGTGGTGGAGCAGCTGGAGAAGATCTTCCGGCGGGCGGTCCGTTTCGACGGCGAGCGTGGCGTTCAGGTATTCGCCGGCCCCGGGCGGGCAGTCCACCGGGGCAGTTTCGAAGTATTCCGAAACCGCAGCCACCCGCAACCCAGGTTCGGCCCGCAACCGCCGGACGGCAGCTTCGAGATGATCGCGGCGGTCGCCGAGGTTACTGCCGAGAGCGATGTACGCGGTTGGCATGGGTGCTAACGAACCCGGAGGCTCGTCGGCCGCCCAGGGCTCCCGCCCTGGGCTAAGCACGAACACCGCTCCGCGGTTACCGAGGCCCCCTTTGTGCCCCGGAGGGGCATTCGTCCATAGCCCAGGGCGGGAGCCCAGGGCGGCCGGTGGGCCGACCGGTTACGCTTTTGCACATGGAACGTGGCGCTTCGATTTTTACTTCTTCCCGCCGCCTGCCGGCTTGGCCGCGGGAGCGGCAGCTGCGCCGGCAGCCACTTCCCCGCCCTCGGCCGTCTTCTCGGCCTTGACCTTCTTCTTCAGTATGATCTTCTGGACTCTCGTCTTGGGCAGGCCGAACGGGCTGCGGTCGCCCGTGAACGTCCCGTTCTCCATCATCTTCTGGATCCGCTCGGACCGCTTGAGCACGCACCGGGGCCGGGTCATCCCGCCCTTCCGCTTCAGGCTCTTATCGATGCTCATGTCAGTTGCCGGTTGTCGGTTTTCAGTAGAGGTTGCCCCGGCGAAGGTCCGGAACAACTCGTAAGATGTGATACTATATCCACCACCGCCAGGCGGCAAGCGGGACATCCAGGGGGCAGACACCCCACCGCCCGCCCACATCAACGGCAATTGACATGCGCGTCACCCTCGACTACGGCCGCACCGGATTGGACGTCACCCTGCCCGACGACCGGCTCATCGCCCCGCCCCTCGCCATCCGCCCCGCCGCCCCGCTCGCGGACCCCGAAGCGGCGATCGAGGAGACCATCCGCAACCCCATCGGCTCCAGGCCGTTGGCGGAGATCGCCCGCGGGAAAAAGTCGGCGTGTGTGGTCGTCTGCGACATCACCCGGCCGGTCCCGAACAAGCTAATCCTCCCGCCGATGCTGCGGACGATCGAGGCGGCGGGCGTCCCCCGTGAGAACATCACGATCCTGGTGGCCACCGGGCTGCACCGGCCGAACGAGGGCGAGGAGCTGATCGAGCTGGTCGGCGAAGAGGTCGCGCGGACGTACCGGTGCGAGAACCACTTCGGTAAGGACCGCGACTCGCACGAGTTCCTCGGCACCACCCCGAAAGGGGTGCCGGCGTGGATCGACAGCCGGTACACCCGGGCCGACCTCAAGATCACAACGGGCTTGATCGAGCCGCACCTGATGGCGGGCTACAGCGGCGGGCGGAAGGTGATCTGCCCGGGGATCGCCGCGTTGGAAACAGTGAAGGTCTGGCACGGGCCGAAGTTCCTGGAACACCCGAAGGCGGACGCCGGGAGCGTGGACGGGAACCCGGTCCACGAGGAGAACACGCGGATCGCGCAGATGGCCGGGTGCGACTTCATCCTGAACGTCTGCATCGACGGGAAGCGACAGATCACGTGGGTCGGGGCCGGGGACATGGTCCGGGCGTGGGAGGCCGGGGTGCAGTTCTGTCGCGATGTGGTGAAGGCCGGGGTGCCGCGCCCGTGCGACGTGGTGGTAACGAGCTGCGCCGGCTACCCGCTGGACACGACCTGGTACCAGGCGGTGAAGGGACTGACGGGGGCGCTGCCGATCGTGAAGCGCGGGGGGACGATCGTGCTGGCCGCGAGCCTGACGGAAGGGCTCGGGAGCCCGGAGTTCCAGGCCCAGCTGGCGGACTACGAGGCGAACGGGCGGTACGACGTGCCGTCGCAGTCCGAGACGTGCGAGATGGACGAGTGGCAGCTGGTGATGTTCAAGAAGGTGACGGCCCACTGCCGGGTCAAGGTGGTGACGCACGGGCTCCCGGCGGAGACCCTTCGGCGGTGCCGGGTCGAGCCGGCGGCGAGCGTGGAGGCTGCGGTGGCCGAATCGCTGGCTGGGTACGGCCCCGGAGCACGGCTGGCGGTCATCCCGAAGGGGCCGTACGTGCAGCCCTACGTGATGGGGATGTGATCCGCAGTCTTTTTGAGATTTCTCGCTCGTCGCGACAATCGCTCCCCCCTGCATCCCGGCGTCGACAGCCCGTTCCCCCGGGAGCAGCCGCGGGCGAGGTGGTTGACCTCGATCGCCCGCCACCCAGGGGTTTCCGTGTCGTCCGCCCGCGGGGCGCGCGGCCCACACCCCCGGCCGAGAAATCCTCCGCATCTCTGTATTGCACTACAAATAGCCTTGCATTACTATACATCTTGTTTGGCCGGTTCTCCGGCCGGCCCGCCCGCCGCGCACGACACCCCGCCACCCGGAGGGCCCCATGCCCACCCCGAGCAAGGAGTACGCGGACGAGGTCCTGATCCGCCGCCTCGCCCGCGGGGACACCATCCCCGACGCCGCCCGGGTCGCCCACGTCAGCGAGCGGACCGTCTGTCGTCGACCTGACCCTCAAGATGCGGGACCAGGTCGAGCTCGAGGACCGGGTGACCGGGCTGGAGCGGATCGTGAAGCACAAGGCCCAGTTCGGGGAGTACCCGCCTCCCCCGGAGGACGACCCGGACGAGGACGACCCGGGGCCTGGCGGACCGGACGCACCGGGCAGACCGGGCGGACCGGGAGGACCGGGTGATCCGGGGGGTGCCCCGCCCGGCGGCGGCCCGGAGGCGGGGCGGCCGCCCGACCACCCGCTAAACGAGGAGCCCGCGGTGGGGGTGCCGCCTCCGCCGGCGGGCGTGCCCGGGCCGGGAGGTCCGTCGACCCCTCCCGCCCCCGGGGCCGAGCCGGGGGTGGGAATGCGAGCATCGGATGAGAAAAAACCGGCCCTGGGACTGCCAAACACTGACAAACACTGCCACGACCCGGTCCCCGGCGACGGGTCCGGCGGGGAGCGGCCGGACCGGGCGTGTACCGCGGGCACCCCGACCGACATCCCGGCCGGGTGCTCCGGCCCCCGCGACGCGGGAGGAGAACACCGACCCGTCTCGCTCACCACGCCACCTTCTGCCCGGTGCTCCCCTCTCCCCTCGCTCCACGCTCCGCGTGGGAACGAGGGAAGCAGAGCCGGTGTCGCGTCCAGCGAGACGGGTCGTCTTTTTCACGCCTTCGGGCGAGCGGACCACACTCCCCGCCGACCTTGCTGTGCTGAAATGCCCGCGTGGCTCGGGCCGCCCCGGAGGGCGGCCCCTACAGGACCAAGGTTTATAGGGGCCGCCCTCCGGGGCGGCCCGCCACCGACCGAGGATCTCAACAGAGCACGCCGACCTCTGAAACACCCTGCCACCGCATCCGGGTGCTTTACCCGTGCCGCCCCGCGTGAGACACTGAACTCTGGAGTCGGTGGCTTTGCCCCGCCATGCCGACGAGGAGTTACCGATGGCCACCATTTCCTGCCCGAAGTGCGGGCTTCCCAGGGCCGAAGACCTGTTCGGCACGATCCCTTGTCCACTCTGCGGCCACGCCGGGGTACTTTCGCCAGCCCAGACCGGCGAAGACGAACCCGATACTGACCTCCCCTGGATCATCCCGGAGGATTCGGCCCACCGGGTCGCGCCGGTCACCGCGGGTGATCCCCTCGAATTGCCGGCTCCGCTTCCCGCAAAGGGCCAGCTCGTCCCGGGGTTGCTGATCGGCTTTCTCGTCGGCGTCGCGGCGGGAGTCGGCGGGACGTTCGGCTGGCCGGTGGTCCGGGACTGGTTGCCGGCCGCGAATCCGTCCGAGGTCGCGCAAGCCGATCAGTCACCGGCCGATCCACCCTCCGACTCTTCCGCGCGGTCCGCCGACCCGTCGACCACCCCGACACAACCCGACCCCGCCGCCGGGCCCGGCGCACCGGCCCAGACCACCCCGAACCCACCCTCTTCGCCCGGGGTGCAGGGTCCGCCAAAAGAAGCGGTGGTTCTCGGCCCTCCCCCGGAGCCGGTCCCGCTGAACCCCTTCCGGCCCGCAGCCCCCCGGGCGGTGCGGCTCGAACAGGCGGATGCATACGGGCCGTTCATGGCGCCCGGGGATAAAGTCACCGCGCGCGGTCGGGTCAAGCGGTTGATCGTGAGCGGACTGGAGGCCGGTGCCGTCCTCGACTGCTCCGAACTGGATGCGAAAGAGGTGGTGGTCCTCGGGAAGATCGACGGCGGGTCTCAACTGATGGTCCGGGCTCCGGGCGGGCGGGTCTCTTTCCACGCCAAGGTGGACGGCCGGTCGAGGGTTGAGGTGCGAGCCCCGGGCGGGACGGTCACATTCGAGACCCCGACCGATACCACCGGAGAAGGGTCGAAGATCGGCGGCGGGGCCAGGGTGGACATCAAGGCAAAAGGGGTCGTGTTCCTCGGGCGGATCACCGGGACCGGGACCAAGGTGTCGGTCTCACTGACGACCGGCGGGTCGCTCGCGTTTACCGAGATCGACGGGCCCTCGCGCCTGGAGTACGGCAAGGCCGACCCGGACGACCCGGACCCGGTGGTGAAGCGGGGGAAAGTCGGCGGTTCGTCGGTGGTCACGAAGGTCGAGTGACCGGTCGGCCACTCCGGTTTTCAAGGCCCCGAAGGGGTCGCCAGACAGTAGCCCAGGCCATGAGGCCTGGGTCACCAGCCGCGGGGCGGAGGCCCACCAGCCCGACTGTCTGGCGACCCTTCGGGGTCTTCCGAACCGCGACCGGCCGCCCGTCACGACCGGGCATCGTTCCCTGGTCGGCCCAATATCTTCGGGAGTTTCCCTCCCGTTGTGCCCGCCGGGCGGTTATCCTCTCAGCCATTACCGAGGGGGCTGCCACCATGACCCACGACCTGTTCGGGAAGATGAAGTACAAGGGTGCGGACGAGTGCTGGGTGGGGTCCGCCCCGCTCGCCCGGTTCGCGGAGTACGGGGCCCGGGCCGAACAGCTCCCACCGACCGAGCGCGAAGCCCGGCAAATGATCGCCGACATGAACCGGGCCATCGACGACATGCGCGGGCTGATGCGGGAGCAGTTCGGGGCCGCGGCCGACGACGCGTTCGCCGCGATCGATGCCGAGGTCGACGAGGGCAAGGCGGAGCCGGCCGAGCCCGACCCGCACGACGCGGAGCGCCTCCGGCGGCGACAGGAGAAGACCCGAAAGCGGGCCGAACGACTGGCCCGGGGGCGGTATCCGGTCCGCATCGCCGACCCGGACGAAAGCGGCCTCACCCCACCCCAGGAGGTCGCGTTCCGCCACCTGACCGAGAATGAGCCCGTCGTGCTCGATGCCGTCCTGGCGGAGGTGTGGGAGTCGTTTCGGAATGCCTACGGGCAGGAATACTGGCGGCAGATCGCGGGCATCACACCGGCCGCGACACCGGCCGAGCTCCGCGGGCGGTTCGGAGTCACGCGGGTCGAGCTCACCCGCCAACACCGCGGGGGATTTGCCCACCTCGTGTTCACCCTCGACTCCGACTGGCAGGACGACCACGGGCTGCTCGTCGTCTACTCCCCGGACACGCGGGTGGCGACGTGGACGAGTTACGAGGGGTTGTTCGACCTGATCCCGACCGACGACCCGCCCGCCGGTGAGGACGAGCACGTCCTGACGGCGCACGACGAACTGGTAGAGGCCGTGTTGAACGGGGACGAGGTCCGGGCCCGGGA
Organism: Gemmataceae bacterium; assembly: GCA_028288765.1. GTDB lineage: Bacteria > Planctomycetota > Planctomycetia > Gemmatales > Gemmataceae > Urbifossiella. The sequence goes on from JAQGHQ010000523.1 coordinate 20,789, forward strand.
GCTGGTCGTCGCCGGGGCGGACATCAACGCCGTCGCCCCGGACGAGTACCCGCCGCTGTGCATGGCGGTGGACCAGCTGGAGGTCGAGGAGGTGCGGCGGCTGTTGGCGTTCGGGGCCGACCCGAACCTCGTCGACCCGGAGGAGAAGAAGACCCCACTGAAGATGGCGAAACGGACGTACAGGGAGATGGGGTTCGGCGCGGCGAAAAAGAAGGACGCGCTGTTCGAGGCGATGATGACAATGGCCCGCGAGGCCGCCGGGAAGCAGTTCGCGGAGATGAAGACCCGGTTGGAAGAGATCATCCAGCTGCTGGAAGGGGCGGGTGGAAAGTGAGGTGAGGTGGTGGGGTGCGGTGGTCTTCGCCCCGGAGGACGGGTGCCGGTAGCCCAGGATAAAATCCCAGGCGGGCGGACGGTCGCCCAACCCCTTGCGGTTCTCTGGGAGCTACGCCACCGTTCGGCCCGGAGAACGAGCTCGGCCTGGTTGATCTGCAGCCGTCGGGCTATGCGACCTCCCTGGGTTCACATCGCCCCAGGACTGATGCCGGCACAACAGGCAAAACAGATGTTAAAGAGACTGTAGCAGGTGCCGTGACGTTCTCGGGGTCAGGTGGGGGTTGGTCCCGTCGGTCGAATGCATGACCCCACCGTGGGATAGAACCCTTTCCTTGGCGAGATCTGTCTAACTTTTGGGCCGGGTTGCTACCCCAGGAGGTCCCAGACAGGATCGGACCGGGCGAATACGTCCCTGGTCGCACCGCAGGGATTACCCGGGTGGAGGATCTCCCACCCCCGCGGATTGCCCATCGTCGCCGGGTCTATCGCCGCCGTCCGTGCCCTCGCTGCGGCCAAAAAGCGGCCCCGCCCCACCCGGCACCCGACCCGGCACCCCCGCCCGTCCCACCGCCGCGACCGTGACCGTCGCCGCGCGACGCCCAAGGCCCGCGCCGCCCGATGCCAACTCGAGCCGGTCTGCCGAACCATGCCCCGGGCCGCCCGGTCCGTGTTCGAGCCCCTGGCCGGGGCGTTCACCCGCCCGACCTTCCGACGGATCCAGCTCCTGGCCCTGGCCGCCATCCTGACCGTCGGCCGGCGGACGATCGGCA
>JAQGHQ010000552.1 GCA_028288765.1 Gemmataceae bacterium
AACTGGAAGAATGGTACGCCAGAATTCTGGGGGGGGTCAAGCCGGGTTGGGATCGGCGGCGGAGTCGGGGGGAAGTGGGACGGCCGGGGGGGCGGCGGCCGCGGCCGGTAGGTCCTCGATCAGGGTCCCGTTCTGGACGTGCGGCTGTCTGGCCGGGGTCGGGACCGGGACGAGGATCGGCTTGATCTCGCCGGTCGTCACGTCGAGGACGATGCACGTTTTCGGGTTGGCCCGGAACAGGGCTCCGGGGTTGGCGACGAGCGTCTTCCCGGTCCGGTGCTGCTCGCGGACGTGGGTATGGCCGTAGAACACGTAGTCGAAAAAGTCGCTGTGTTCGAGCTGCCGGAGCTGGTGCCGCTCGTGGCTGTGGAGCCAGGCGATCCGCTTCCCGGCCAGCTCGATCGCCCCGAACGAGTCGTGGTGCGTACCCCCGACCTCCTTGATGGCGGCGGACAGCTTCGCCCGGTCCTTGTCCCAGTTCCCGAACACGAAGTGGGTCGGGGTTCCCTTGAACAGCCGGACCGTTTCCGCCGATTCGATATCCCCACAATGGAGGACCAGTTCGACGCGGTGCTCCAACAGGAGGCGGACGGCCTCCGCGACCGCCTCCCCCCGGTCGTGGGTGTCGCTGACAACCCCGATCCGCATCTCGCACCTACACCCGTAAATCGCCCGCCCGGGCGGGCCGTGCCCCAACCGCTCAGTCTACCTTAACAAACATTCATGGAGACGGGTATGTCGGGCATCGGGTATGTCGGGGGGAGGGCGATCGGGCCGCCGGTTTTCCCGTCTCGGGTCCGCGCCGAACCCGTCATTTCTTCGCCCCGAACTCGATCGCGTTCACGAGCCCGACGTCCCGGGTGCCGACCGCCTTCAGTTTTTCCGGCTTCATCGCGACCGTGACGACCACCTGATCGCCCTGCGGGCCGGCGAGCAGGTGGAAGCTCTGGACCACCGGCAGGTCCTCCATCTTCCCCTCGGCCGTCAGGCGGTACAGCCACCGCCCGCCGTCGGTCGGGATCTCTCCCTCCTCCAGGACCCGAACCGCGACCCACCCCGGGGACTCGGCGACCGCCTTCTTGAACTCGTCGGCGGGCACGTGCTTGCCGGGCTCGGCCTTCTTCCACACGGTCACCGTCGCCTGGGCGACGAACTCGCCGCGGTCGACGAGCCGGAAGACGAGGTGGGTGTCGGTCTGCCCGGTGACGTGCCAGTCCCGCGGGTAGACGAGCTGATAGCGGCCCTTCGGGTCGGCATGGCGAAGATGGGTGAGGAGGGCCGGCGGGTCGGCCCCGGGCACCCCGGCGAGGGCGGGCTCGGCGAGCTCCTTCGGCAGCTGTGGGAGGAGCTCCCGCCGGACCGTCACGACCGCTTCGAGCTTGGACGCCGGGCTGACCGGGCCCTGGTCCCGGTCGTCGGACTGCTTCCAGGCGATTTCGACGACCCGCATCGACGCGAGATGGAACTGCCCGGTCGCCGAGACCGTCATGCCGACCTTCGCCCCGTGTTCGATCCCCTCGGCGGTCCCGGTGACGGTGAACGTGGCGACCCCGTCCTTGACCCCGACCAGCTTCCCGGTGAGCTGATTCTTGACCAGCCCGTCGAACAGACCGGCGGTCTGGGCCGCCGGGTTGGTGACGGCCCACGTGTCGCCGACGGCCACCATTTTGCCCGGGAGCAACCCGGCGAGGCAGCGGGGGTCGAAGTGCTCGGTGACGAGGTCGAGCTCGTCGCGAGTGACCGGGCCGGCGGGGCTGAAGCAGAACGGGCCGTCCGGGTTGCGGTGGGCGATGATGAGCCGGCGGTCGGCGGGCAGGGCGTGGTCGACCTTGTCGCCCCCGACCACGGCCGAGGTGGCGGCCTCATCATAATACCGGGCGGAGCGCGACGGGAGCCCGTCGGCGACCGCCAGGGCCCGCTCTGCGAACCGGTGGCGGGCTTTGGCGTCGAGCTTGATCTGCTGCTTCGCGCCCTCCTGGGTCACGATCAGGTGGCCGGTCACGGTCAGCTCGACCGTGTATCGGGAGCAATCCCCCACCATAGGCGTTTCGGTGAGGTTGACCGGCTGGGCGAACGCGGGCGAGCTGACCAAGAGCAATGCCAGCAGGGCAGCGCGACGGGGTGTCATTCCGGGTTCCCTCGCGGACACGGGTGCAGGCAGCGGGGACATACAGAGGAGAGGGGCGAAGGGTCAAGGCGGAGTCGGGACCGGGCCGTTTCCCGTTTCACACCATGTGGTAAGCGCGATGGCTTCCTCGCGCCAGGCGTTCCCACCCGGTCCGGCGCGTTCCCACCCGACCCCGGGCGTGTCCCAGGCTCGGCCATTCCAGCACTTCAGGCGGACAACCCGACTACCTCACCCGTTCGACGGTCCCGTCAGGGCAGCCGGTGAATGAGCCGGACGCGATAACGAGCGGAGACTGCGCCTCAAATTGGGTTCGTTCCGCAGAAACGACCCCCCAGACGGCAGGCGGGACCGGCACGGCCGCCGCGGCGGGCGAAACCTCCGGTCCGGTTTGGGTTCGTTCCGCAGAAACCACCGCCCGACCTGCCGACGAGACCGGATCGACCACCACGGCGGGCGGAATCTCGGGTGCGGATTGGGTTCGTTCCGCAGAATCGACTCCTCGACGGGCCAGTGGGACCGGCTCGGCCGCCACCTCGGGCGGATCCGCCGCCGCGAATTGGGTTCGTTCCGCAGAAACGATCTCCTTCCCGACCGGCGGCACGCACTCGGATTCCCACTCCTCCGTCGGGGTCATCGCGGCGACCGGCGGCCGGAACCGACCCCCGGCCCGGGCGGCCTGGAGGCGGTCGAGCAGCTGGAACGTCTGGGTCAGCTGGCGGGACAGGTGGGCCTCGTACCGGATCACCTTGTCCGTCGACTGGGACGGCACCAGGTTCACCTGCCGGGCCAACTCGACCGCCCCGGCCAGGTCCGCCTCCGCCCGGGCCAGCCCGGCTTCCAGCCGGGCCACCTTCCCCCGCAACGCGGCCGTCTCCCGCTCCAGCTCCCGCCCGGCCTGGGCGAGCAGGTTCGCCAGCGATTGCTCGGTCTCCTCCCCGAGCGCGGTCAGCACCGCCCGGACGTGCCCGGCCGTCCACCCGTCCCATCCGACCGGGTCATCCCAGGCGGCGTCCGGGAGGTCGAGATCCCAGAGGAACACGAAGTAGTCCAGGTCGGTCGCCAGCTCGCCCTGGCTCACCGTCTTGAGGAACC
>JAQGHQ010000559.1 GCA_028288765.1 Gemmataceae bacterium
CTCCCCCTCAACTGAGACGTGTTAAGATGGGCAGGCCTGGTAATGATTATCGCCGCCAAGGTTACGAAGAGGCAGAGCAGAACACCCCGCGATTCCCGGGGATTTCAGCTGCCCGGGAATCGCTGCAGAGTTTGTCAGTCTTTGGCAGGCCCACCGCACTTTTCCTCCGAACGGCCGGCCCGAATTGTGAAGGAAATGTGTAGATTGGGTTCGTTTGGTAAAAATCACTTTTCGGGAGAGTCTGGGCCGCCATGTTTGTGAACGGCCCGTGAAGATTGGGTTCGTTCGGCAGAAACGACTCCCCCTTCTCGCTCTCGGACCGCCCCACCGGATCAGTCCGGCCAAAACCCAACCCTTTTCGGGCTGCTGGATCCGACCGCATGGCCGGCACCGCGTCTGATACAGGACCCCGGGAGGGTGGTCGGATTCGGTTGGGTCGGTGCCCAGCGGGTCACGCCCCCGCCGAAAAGGTGGCCCCCTCATCGGGTTCATGTATGAGGTCCGATCTATACGCAGTGTACCTGAGGAGCGGGCCAGCCCGAAGAGGACTTCGTCTTCAGGGACACGGGCCTCCGAGGCCAGGGCCGGCGCACCAAAATCTGGACGCAAGGTGTGATTTCCTGGTAACTTCGGGCGAGCCGGGCGTTCAAAGTGTCGGCATTCGACGCCCCGCGGGCCTCGGGGAGTTGGCGGCATGGCTGCCGACGCGATCGCGTCGGTCCCTGGATTGACGACGTGTTCGGCGGGGCTGCGCGATCCCCGGGTGCGAGGGCGCTGCGCTCACGAGTTACTCGATATCCGGGCCATCACGTGGCTCGCCGTCCGGGGCGGTGCCGATGACTGGCCGGAGGGCGAGGTATTCGGCCGGACGCGAGAGGAGTGGCTGCCGAGCTTTTTGCGGCTACCCAACGGCAGTCCCTCACGCGACACGTTCCGGCGGGTCTTCGGGCTGTTGGATCGCGCGCAATCCCCGACGTGTCCGTTCCACTGGACCCAGGCATTGCACGGGGCGACGGGCGGGAACGTCATCGCCCTCGATGGGAAGACGGCGCGGCGGTCGTTTCGCGAGAACAAGGGCCTGGGGGCGTTGCATCGGGTCACCGGGTGGGCGACGGGAAGCGGTCTGACACTCGGCCAGGTCGCCCGCGCGGAGAAGTCCGACGAGATCACGGCCATCCCGGAACGGCTCCGGTTGCTCGCCGTCAAGGGCGGTACGGTGACGAGCGACGCGATGGGCGGCCAGAAGGAGATCGCGTCGCAAATCCGCGCGCAACGGGGGCCCTACGTGCTGGCGTCGAAGGGGAACCCGTCGGGTTTGGAGCGCGACATGTGGCAGCTCCTGGGGGACGAGTTGGAGGCGGATGTCCCCGCGCCGAAAGGTCGGCTCCATGAGGCGCACGAGAAGGGGCACGGTCGTGTGGAGGAGCGGACGTGCCGGGCGGTCGAGATCCCGGCCGATCATCCGCGGCGTTCGATCCGGAAGGACTCAGGCACGCTGGTGGTCCTGACCAGTTGCCGCATCGTTGGGGGTCGTGAAACGTGGGAGACGCGGTTGTACATCAGCCGCCACAAGCCGAAGGCGAAAGCGTCGGCGACCGCGATCCGTCAGCACGGGAGCATCGAGCACGCGCAGCACGGGCGTTTGGACGTGACGTTCGGGGAGGATGTGCGGCGGCAACAGGATCGCACCGGGGCGGCCAACCTGGGTGCGGTTCGTCGGCTGGCGTTGGGCTTGCTGCGCCAGGAGAAGGCGAACAAATGCGGCCGGAAGAACAAACGGCTGGCCCGCGCCTTAGATCCAAAATACCTGCTGACAGTACTGGCAAACGCCAAGGTTTGATGCGCCGGCCCTGTTCTGCCCCACGCAAGTCCCTCAAAACTCGTAACAGGTGTAGGCGTTGCTCACCACGTAGTACCCGAGCCAGGCGACCTGGAGGGCCGCCCGCACCGGCCACGATGTCCGCCCCGCGGCGGCGCCGGCGGCGAGGCCGCACAGCACGAGCAGACCCGCATAGCAGAGCGGGTACTGCGGGGTCACCCCGTACAGGAGTACCCGCTGGCCGAGCAGGAACAGGTAGCCGCAGAACACCAGCCCCGGGAGCGTCATCTCGAAGTACAGCGGGACGACGACCCGGACCCTGGGGTCGCGGCGGACGAGGGAGCCGGCGCAGCTCATCAGGGCGACACTGGCCGGGACCGTCAGCGCGACGGACAGGAACATGCCGAGAAGGACCCCGCGGGGGATACCCATGGCCAGATCGAACTGGGCCTTCCCTGCCAGCACCTCCCGCCTGTCGGCGGGCGGGACGGCGGCGAGGTCCGGGTAGCGCTCGAGGATGCGGGCGTCACTGCCGGCCAGGAGGGACAGGTCGTCGCCGGCCGCGACGACCGCCTCGGAGTAGACCGACCACCAGCCGAACGCGACGGTGAAGAATGTGACCGCGGTGATCAGCCCGGCCGCGACGTCGGCCGACCGGTTCCGCGGCCGGACGAGCAGGGTGGTCGCGAGCAGGATGGTGGGAAGCAGCAGGTACATGGCCGCCTCCGCGGCGGCCAGCACCGCCTCCGGGACGGCCGCGACCGGGAGGAGCGGCGGGCGGACGTTCGGCAACCGCTCGTAGGCCGCGGCCGCCCGGTACAGCTTCGTCCCGACCAGTTCCAGGGCGACGTACCCGCCCGCGACCGTCCACCCGGCGGACCCGAAGTTCTGGCCCGCCCACACCCGGAAGAGTCCGACCAGCGACGGCGGGCGGACGCTGACCAGCTCCCCGGCGGCGAAGCGTTCCAGATCGGCCGCCAGTTCGCGGGCGGTCGGGTACCGGTCGGCCGGGTTTTTCGCCAGGCACTTCAGGCAGATCCGTTATATTGCTTAACGATTTAGGGTTCCCGCACAGCCACTCATCGCAAAGCGATAAATCGAATACCGCAAGAATCGGTTATTCCTACCTTAGGCTTCGGTGATGACATCTCTTGTTTCAATATTCGTTGTACTTATTATGCCGAAAAAAAACTTGCGCGTAACTACAAACTTATAATGATCTTGTCTGCCCTTTTCAGGTGGACGACGCATGCTTTTCATCGGCACGCGGATATCGTAATCAATACATATAGTACTGTATTTGGTTGTGCGTATGACAAGCTGTTCATTTTCATAGAGATCACACTCGTCGTAACTGATACTGGCCGTTGCACACAACAGTGTCACAACGATACTCGCCAACAGAAAACGTAATAAATTTGGTTGCATATCCATAATGCATTCACACTATATGGCAAGAGGGAGCGAACGCTCCACCGCCTGAAAGCGGTGGCTTCGAATAGGTGACTGAAAGTCTTGTTCCGAACAAAGCTCGGCTGAAAAACCCCGGCACCAGCCCGGCTGAAGCTGCGACGGGTCGCCTTCTACTCCAAACTCTGCGTCCCCGACACGACCTTGGTGCTCAGGTCCAGGTCCCGGGGCACTTCCGGGACCGCCGTCCGGACCCGGGCCAGCAGCTCGCCCGTGTTTTCCGCCTCGAACGGGCGGGTGCCGGTCAGGCACTCGTACAGGATCACCCCGAGCGCCCAGACGTCCGCCTGGGGGCCGGCGAACTTGCTCCGCCCGCCCGCCTGTTCGGGCGCCATGTACGCCGGGGTGCCCATCACCACCTGGGTCTGGGTCAGGTCCGACTGCCCCTGCTTGGCCAGCCCGAAATCCGCCACCTTCGGCCCGCCCTGGTCGTCGAACAGGATATTCCCCGGCTTCAGGTCCCGGTGGACGACCCCCTGGGAGTGGGCGGCGGAAACCCCCCGGGCGATCCGCTCGACGAGCTCCGCCGCGGACCGGGCGGGCAGCCGCCCCGCCCGGACGCGGTCGGCCAGGGTGCCCCGGGGCAGGTACTCCATGGCCAGGTACGGCCGGCCGGCGTGCTGGCCGAAGTCATACACCCGGACCACGTGGGGGTGATCGATCGCAGCCGCCGTCTCGGCCTCGGCCAGGAACCGGGCCAGGTCCAGGGCCGACGCCCGGCCCACCCCGAGAATCATCTTCAGCGCGACGGGGCGGTTCAACGCGGTCTGTCGGGCCAGGTACACCACCCCCATCCCGCCCCGGGCCAGTTCCCGCTCGATCGTGTACCCGGACGGTGGATCGAGCCCCCTTCGGGGGCGGCCGGGTCGGCAGGGCCCCACCCGGCCAGCTGGAGGAGACGGCCGGCGACCCCGTCCCCCAGTGAGCTGTCGCCCGGGTCCGCGAGGCGGGGGGAGATTGCCGTCTCCTGCCCTCCGGTCACGGCGGCAGCGACCGTGGGGTCCGGACGAGGGGCCGGCCCGGTACCGGGGTCATCGGCGGGGTGGTGCGAATGCGTCGGGTCGGACACGGGCACCCCCGGAGTCTCGGCAGCTCGACGGCGGACCCGCCGTCCGGGCTTCCCACCGGGCGGCACCCCGGAGTCATTCCCCCGGGAATACCCCGCCGAGAGCCCGGTGGATGGCCAGGCAGGCGGCCCTCCACCGCCGGCGGACGGTTCGGACGTCGACCCCGAACAGCTCGGCGATCTGCTCGTGCGGCCAGCCGTGGTAGAAGATCAGACCGAACACCTCGCGCTCCTCGACCGGCAGGTTCTCGGCGGCTTCGTGGAGCGCCGTCCACTGGTCGAGGACGGCCGGGTCGGTGTCCCGGACCGCGACGTCCGGCACGGCGTGTTCCCCGTCCGGGGGATGGTGGCTGGCGTGGTTGGCCCCGATGCCGTGGGGTCCCTGGAAATGACGGGCGAGGTCGATCAGTTCCCGCCGGATGACGGCGGTCGCGAGGGAGTAGAAGGCCCGTGTGTCGGCGACCGGGACTTGCTCGAGCGCCCGGAGCAGGCGGAGGGTGGCATTCTGAAGCACGTCCGCGGTGTCCGCCCACCGGCGGACCGTGGGGTATCCCCGGATCATCCGACGGGCGATCTGCTCCAGCCGGTCGCCGCAGCTGCGGAGGAGTTCGTCCCGGGCGGCCCGGTCCCCTTGACGGAGGCGGCTGAGCCAGTCCAACAGGTGAACGGTCTGGAACGGGGTTTCGGCCACGGCGGGCTCGGGGCTGGACCATTCGCGGCGTACACGGCCCCGGTAACATACCTGACCCGACGGCCGGCGTAAACCCTCCGCCCGGTCCCCCCCCTGGGACCGCGGCCGTCCCGGCCGCTCTTCAGGAGTTTTGTAGGGTGGGCACCGCCCATCTCTTGCCTTCAGGCCTTGGTGGGCGGTGCCACCCTACATGAGAACCGTCCGGAATCGGGAGGCGAACCCTGGGACCGCGGGGGTGGTGTCCCGAACTGCTGACCCAGAACCGCCCCGAACCGGTACACCGCCCGCCAGTAGGCCGCCCGGGCGCTAATGTACGTCCGGTACGTGTCCCGGAAGTTCCGCTCGGCGTCCAGCACGTCGGTCAGCGGCCGGCTGCCGGCCGCGTAGGCCGCGGTGATGCTATCGAGCACCTGCCGGGCGAGTTTGAGCTGTTCCCCGGCGACGGCCTCGGCGTTGGCCCGGGTGGTCCGCAGCTCCTGAGCAACGGTCTCGACCTCGGCCCGGAGGACGGCCAGGTCGGCGGCCAGGTCGTACCGGGCCTGGCTTTGGACCGAGGCGGCTTTCGCCCGGTTGCCCTGGTTCCGGTCGTAGAACGGGAGCCCGATGGTCAACGCGGCCGCCCAGGAACTCTGGTCCGGAAACCCGATCGCCTTGTGCTGGTACTGCCGGGTATACCCGAGGAGCGGGGTGACCGGCGGGAAGGCCGCCCGCCACTGGGCCTCGGTGTCCGCCCCGGCCTGAGCCACCCGCCGCCGCCGGGCCTCGATATCCGGGCGGTTCTTCACCGCCAGGGCGAACGCCTCGTCCGGCGGGGGGACGTCGCCGATCGGGGGGGCGTCCAGCCCCGGGGCCACGTCGAACGCCGGGTCGGCGTCCGTCCGTCCGATCATCGCCCGGAGCCGGGCCTTCGCGTTGACCAGGACGGTTTGCGCGTCCCGGACCGTCCGCCGGGCGGTCAGCAGGTCGAGCCGGACCCGGTCCAGGTCGACCCGCGGCTTGGTCCCGGCGTCGACCGCCTTGATGGTGGCCGCCTCGACCCGCTGGAGGTTGATCACGTCCTGCCGGGCGATGTCGAGCAGGGCCTCGGCCTCCGCCACGTCATAGTACCCGGTGGCGGCGTCCAACACCCGCCGGCGGACCAGGTCGGCGTAGTCCGACTCGGCCGCCCGGACGCCGAGAGCCTCGCGGGCCATGTTCGCGGCCCGCTTGCCGAACACGTACCAGTCGATCGGCTGGCTGACCTGCAAGTCGAACTGCGGCGGCCCGCCCTGCTGGGTGACCGTGAACGGCTCGAGGAGGGGGAGCAGCTGGATGTCGGTGTACAGGGTCGGGTTGGGCGGGAGGGAGGCGGTCAGGGCGCTGGCGTGGGCCTGGTTGATCACCTCGAACCCGGACCGGAGCCGGGGGTCGGTGATCAGGACGGCGTTGATCACCTGGTCGAGGGTCAGCCGGGCGGCCGACGTCTCTCCCGCGGGCTGACCCGGCGTCCCCGACCCGGCTGTCGGTCCCGGGGGCAGCTGGCTCGGCGGTCGTGCGGCCGGCTCGGACGACAGCTGATTCGGCGCGGGGAGCGCCTGCCCCGCCGATGGGGCCGCCGGGCGGGGCTCCGGGGCGGGTGCCGGTTGGAACCCGATCGGCGCGACCCCGGGGCCCATCTGCTGCCGACCGGTGGCTTCGCTCCGGCGTTGTTCGGCAGCGGAGGTGGGGTCGGCGGGCGGGGTCGTCGCGGTCGGGACCCACGGGACAGCCGGCGGAGGGCAGGCGAGGCCGCGAGCCGGGGTTGTGGCTTTGGTGACGCGGCCTGGTACGAGTGGGTCGTAAGGCATGTCGCTATGCGCGCACCCGGTCAGGCCGAGACAGGCGACCACGAGTGCCCGTACGAGCGGGGTGGTCGGTCTGCTCACCGGTCGCGACCCCATCCCGGCCCCCCGAATCGACGCCGGAAACGCCCGTGCGGCGACCGGGCGGATTGACAGACCCACGCAACGGATTATCGGCACAACCGGCATGACCAGATCAGTTTCCTGGACTGTCTCAGCAGCTGGGGATCGCGGGCTAGTGAAATAATACGAAATTGTATAAATACAATTCCGTATATTGACACCGAATTCTTTACCGCTTACAATGCGTGTATGAGAAACATCATCGGCAACCCCGCCGAAGGGGACGACTTCTTCAACCGACCAATAATCCTGGCTAAACTTCGTCGGGAGCTGGACAATCTGGCCAACATCCTGCTGGTCGCTCCGCGACGGGTCGGGAAAACGTCGCTCGTGATCCGGCTCTGCGAAGAGTGGAGGGCGGATCAAAAGCGAAAGGCTGTTTTCCTGAACGTCGAGGGGCGAAGCGACGAATTTGCCTTCGCCGAAAAGCTGATTGACGAGTTGGCGAAGGCCAGGCTGCATCCCGAGACAATGACCTGGGCGATGGGAGTTTTCTCCAAGGTCCGCCAAGGTCTCGGCGGGAAAGGGATCAAGGTGCCCGGTCTTGAAGTCAGCCTTGGCGAAGCCGCCGATGCGGATCATTCAACATTGGGCAAAGTGTTAGAGTCGGTTTTTCGCAAAATTGAAGAAGGCGACCACCCCGTTCTCATCGCCATCGACGAATTGCCGGAATTCCTGCTGACGCTTCAGAAAGCGGATGATGGGCCCAGGCGGGTCATCGCTTTCCTGCACTGGCTGCGCGAGCTGAGGCAAACATACCGCAAGAAGATACGCTGGGTGTTTCTCGGCTCGATCGGCCTGGACAACTTCGTCGAAGACCAAAAACTCCAAAAGCTGATCAACGATCTTCAGGTGTTCACGCTGGAGGCGTTCTCCGCGGATGAGGCGGACGCCTTCCTGAAAGCATTGGGGGAATCGAACGAGCTACCGCTCACAGAGGTCGAACGCAAGGAGGTTATTCGCCTCGTGGGTTGGCCTCTCGCCTATCACTTGCATTTGGTCTTCCACGAACTCCGCGATCTGGAGTCGCGGTCGATCTCCACGGCCTTCGAATCCCTGCTTCAGCCCCAAAAACTCGCCTACTTCGACACCTGGCACGAACGCATCGACATCCAGTTCTCAGCGCCGGACACCGCTGCGTGCAAGGCGATCCTCGGCCACCTCTGCAAACATCCGGACGGGCGCGAGCGTGGGCACATCCTGGCCGTGCTGATGGCCAAACCCTTGGCGGACATGGACAAGGTCGAGGAACAACTCGGGCGCCTGATGATCGTCCTGCAACGCGACGGCTACTTGCTCGAAAGCGCCGGTCGGTACGCCTTCCGCTCCTTCCTGCTCCGGGAATACTGGCACCGAAGGCACGGCCAATGACCACGCCGAAGATCAGCGTCAGCCAGCTGACGCTCTACAATCCGGCCCGGATGAAGGACGCGGAGATCGTTGCCGCATTTGTGGCCCGCAAGACGAACTTCGAGCGCGTGCTCGCCGACGTCGCCGCCGAGAAGGCGGACAGCCGGGCGCAGCACCACCTTGTCGTCGGTCAGCGCGGCATGGGCAAGAGCACGCTGCTGGCACGCCTCGCGGCCGAACTGCGGACGAACGCGGACCTATCGAACCGCTTCGTGCCGCTCGTCTTCGCGGAGGAGCAGTACGCCGTCGACCGGCTGTCGAAGTTCTGGTTGAACTGCCTGGATTCGCTCGCCGACGCGGCGGAGCGGGCGGAGGACACCGCCACCAGCGACCGTATCGACGCGGTCGTCAGAACTTTGAAACTGCAACCGGGCGGCACGGCTGAGAAGGACGAAGCCCCGGCCCGCGCCGCGCTGGGTGCCTTCCTGAAGCAGGCGGAAAGCGGCGGCAAACGGCCGGTGCTGCTGGTGGACAACCTCCAGCTGGTCTTCGAACGCATCGCGGAGGTCGAACAGCACGCGCTGCGGGAACTGCTGATGCGGCCCGGCAGCCCGATCCTGGTCGGTGCCAGTCCCAGCCCGCCCCCCCAAAGCCAGGACTACGGGGCTGCCTTCTACGACCATTTCAAGATCCACTACCTTCGGCCCCTGTCCGCCGACGAGATGCGCGAGCTGATGCTGAAGCTGGCCGAAACCACCGGCCGCCCCGACGTGCGCGACAAAGTGCTGGCCCACCCGGAACGTCTGAAAACGCTCCGCGACTTGACCGGGGGCAACCCGCGCACAGTGGTCACGCTCTTTTTCCTCTACGCGGAGGATTTTTCCCCCAGCGTCTTCGCCGACCTGGAAAACCTGCTCGACCGCGTCACTCCGCTCTACAAGGCCCGCATCGAGGAGCTGGCCGAGCAGCAGCAAGTGGTCGTCAGTGCGGTCGCCGACCACTGGGCACCGATCACCGCCCGCGCCCTTTCCAAAGCGACCGGCCTGCCGATGGCCAGTATCTCCGCCCAGCTCGACCGATTGGAGAAGACCGGCTTCGTGGAGAAGGTCGAAATCTTCGGCCAAACCTCGACCGGCTACCAGATTGCGGAACGCTTCTTCAACATCTGGTTCCTGATGCGAAGCGCCTCGCGCCGGCAGCGCCAGAAGATCATGTTCCTCGTCCGCTTTATCGAGAGCTTCTACGAGGCCAATGACCGCCCTCGTCTGGCCCGGCACTTGATGAACGAACGCGACTTTAGCCCGGATCGCCACTTGCTCGTCAAGGCCCTGGCCTACACCCTCGTTGATCCTAACGACAGGGAGGAGCTTACTCGCCACGCCGAGCTCGACGCCTTGCGGCAAAAGGCAACGGAGTCCCGACGGAGGCTGGAAGAGGTCTTCGACTTCTCGAAGCTCCCCCAGGCTACTCTGGCCTTCGATGATCTTCGCGAAAAGCTGATGGCCCTTGTCCCCGCCGACGCCAGGGTGACACCGGAGAAGTTCGCGGAGCAGGTGCTAGGCAACCGGCAGATGTTCATGCGCGGGGAGCGGGAAAAATTGGCGGCGTCGACGGAGAAACTGAGCGCGGAGACGATCAACGCGATTCTCGAATCGATCGGCGACGCGGGGGTATGGGACGAATGGAAGTATGACGAGGATTCGGTCGCTTGGTTCCGTCAGAGGCTTGCAACAGGCCAGTTGCGATCCCTGGAGGATTTGGAGGATTGGAACCGCTCATTCCTGAAGACCTATCAAAAGAATGCCCTGCAACTGATGGTCGATACTATCCCGTTGCGGATCGGTTCGGAACTAGGAGATGATGTCCGATCTTGGATCCGCAGTTCGCTTGCCCCCCAAGCCAACCCGCTACCTGAGGTATGGAACAACTGGGGGTACGTTTTGGCTGTAAAATTGGGTTGGTATTCAGAAGCCGAGTCGGCCTGGCGCAAAGCTATCGAAATCGATCCGCAGTACGCCCATCCGTGGAACAACCTGGGCAATTTACTTCAGGATCATCTTGGTCGATACGAGGAAGCCGAATCGGCCTACCGCAAGGCCATCGAAATTGATGCGCGATATGCTGAGCCGTGGAACGGTTTGGGCAGTTTGCTTCAAGACCATCTCGGTCGATATAAGGAAGCCGAGTCGGCCTACGCAAAGACACTTGAAATCGATGGTGCGTACTCATTCGCTAGTCACAATCTCGTCTTCCTGTATCGGGATTTCATGGGAGAGAGACAATCGGCGAATCACGCCTTCGAAGCCTTGCGAACCAAACATCAGCACCAATGCAAGGATACCTTTGCTCTACACGAGGCCCTTTTCGCTGCTTACGATGCGAACTGGGGCCTTTGTCGCGAAGCCTTGACCAGGGCTATCGAGGTCATCGGGCAACAATTTCCTCTCAGCACAGCCGACGACTGGTTCCGCGCCAGCGCCGTCCTGTTACACCTGAACTACGGCGAGGAGCTGCTGGCCTTCCTGCGCGAGCGCGGCGACGATGCCCGATTGCGGCCGTGGTACGAGGCGCTCGTCGCGCTGAACCGAGGGGATCGCCGGTATCTGCAGAACATCCCCGTCGAGGTGCGGACGACGGCGGAGTATTACCTTGACCAGATCGGGAAGCGGTTGAACGCCTTGCCGGAGAAGACCCGCCGCCGGCCGGTGCCGAAACCGCCGAAGAAGCGGCGGAAGACATGAGGTTGATGCGCCATCGGATCGATGCTTGATCCCTTCCTGTCGATCGTGTACAAGTGTGGACATGTCGCGTCGGCCCGAAGACCCGCTCACCTTCCGCTCCCTCCACGACAGCCCCGTGGTCGGCGTGCGCGACTACCACTGTCGTGCCTGTCGCGGCGGGCCCGCGGCCGAAGAACACTCGGACCGTAACAACATCGTCCTCTTGCGCAATGGCGCATTCTGCAAGCACTTCGGCCGGCGGACCGAGACCGCCGACGTCAACCAGGCCGTGTTCTTCTCGAAGGGATCAACCTATCGCGTCAGCCATCCGGCCGACTGTGGCGACCGCGGCACCGTTTTCAGCCCCCCGCCGCGCGTGCTCGCCGACATCGTCCGCGAACTCGACCCGGCCGTCGACGATCGCCCCGACCGGCCGTTCCCCTTCGTCACCGGCCCCTACGATTCCGGCGTTTTCTGGCGGCACCACGACCTCGTGCGGCGGCTGGAGGCCGCCGGGCCCGATCCGCTCTGGGCCGACGTGACGGCGCTTCAGCTCGTCGCCGACGTGCTCGAAGCCGCGTTCGCGCGACACGGCCGGCCGCGCCAGCGCCGCCGGACCGGCACGGACGCCGATCACGCGGACCGCGCCGAGGCGGCCAAAACCTACCTCGCGAGCCGGCTGGGCGAACGCGTCACGCTTACCGACGTCGCCCGGGCCGTACACGCATCGCCCTTCCATCTCGCCCGTGTCTTCCGGCAGCGGACCGGCGTCCCGGTCCACCGCTACCTGACCAGGCTGCGCCTCCGCGCTTCTCTCGACCGACTGGCCGGCGGCGCGAGCGACCTCACCGCGATCGCGCTCGAACTCGGCTTTTCCAGCCACAGCCACTTCGCCGACACCTTCCGCCGCGAGTTCGGCCGCACACCCTCCGACGTCCGCCGCGCGTCCGACCGCCGGACGCTCCGCGAACTGCGCAAGAACCTGAAAGTCTGATCGTCCGGCCCGGTCACGGAGTCGGGATCGGCATCGGACGACCGCGGTCCACGAGTCTGGAGCTAAGTAGGTAGCCAGAAGTTTTCAAAAGAATGGTCGGGCCGGCTCCACAGCCAACCAGGTCAGCGACCGAGCCGTCCGGCTCGACTCCGGGTAGGTCCGGCGCGACCCGCGAGCGGGTACCCCGGCCGGACTAGCTGTGCCGCTCGGCTCGCGGCACCTACCCCGACCGAGCCGTCCCGCTCGCCGGATCTGGGTCGGTGCCGCGCGACCCGCACGCTCTCGTTTGGTGCTAGCCGAGCGCCGCGGCGAGCCCGTCGAGAATCTTGTTCCAGCCGGCCTCGGTCCGACTCGCGTAGTCCGGCAACACGCCCTCGTGGGTCAAGGTGAGTTCGCACCCGACCTCCAGCGTGACAATGTCGATGAGCACGCGGGTGACGACCGCCGAATATTTCGGAACGGCGAAGGTAAACACCAGGCGCCGGGGCGGTCGATCTCGAGATACTCGCCGGTGTGCTCGACGTCCTCGCCGTCCCGCCGGTCGACGAACGTAAACCTCCCCCCGACGCGGGCGTCGACTTCCGCGCGCACCATCTGACCAGACGCCGTCGCGAACAGCCATCGGCCGGCCTGCCGGGGATCGAGCCAGGCATCGAAGACGCGCTCCGGCGACGCATCGAACCGACGGGTGACGCGGACCGTGACAAGAGATCCGGTGCTCATCGAGCCCCTCCTTTCTTCTCGGGGGTTTTCGTGCCCGCGCGGTCCTCGGCCTTGAGCATGGCGTCGAGGGCATCCAGGCGGGCGGTCCAGAGGGCACGGTGTTCGGCGATCCAGGCCGCGGCCGCGTCGAGCGGTTCCGGGGTCAACGACAGCAGGTGTTCCCGCCCCGCCCGCCGGCGCCGGACGAGCCGGGCCCGCTCGAGCATGCGGATGTGCTTTGAGACCGCGTTGAGCGACATCGCGAAGGGCCGCGCGAGCGCGGTGACGCGCATCTCCCCCTCCGACAGGCGGTGAAGGATGGCTCGTCTCGTCGGGTCGGCCAGTGCCATCAACGTCTGGTCCAAATCGGGCGGGGTCGCCTGAGTCGCCATAATTCAACCTTCAGGTTTAATATTAACCGGGCCCGTAGCCTGTCAACCAGAATTCAACCTGTTGGTTGAATTTTACTCAGGGATGCGCGTCCGCCCGGGGACTGACACCACACCGTTTCGCCGACCCCTTTGGCCACGCCGCCGGACGCTTCACGAACTGAGCAAGAACCTGAAAGTCTGGCGATATCCGCCCGGCTACCATGCCTCCGCGAGACCCGCCCACGGTGGTCGCGGCGACCGGTGCGGGCGGGTCCGTTCCAGGGGACATCTCATGAAGACGAAGACGTGCCCGGTGTGCGAGTGGGAAATCAAGGACGGCGGGATCACGGTCCAGGTCGGCGGTAAGGAGGTCGTCGTCTGCGGCGACGACTGCGCGACGAAGGCGAAGGAGAGCCCGGCGAAATACGCCGGCGAGGCCAAGTCAGGCCGGTAGCAAGCCAGGATCGACCCACTTTCGAGGCCCATACCGTTCTCGAAAGTGGGTCGACCTCGTTCTGTTACCGGCCTCATTCCTTCCGGCTAAAACCATCTCCATGAAGAACGTCGCGTATTGTCTCTTCGAGACGCCACTGGGGTCGTGCGGGATGGCCTGGAGTGAAGGTGAGAGGGCCGGCCCCCCGCCTGCCGTGACCTTGCTTCAGCTTCCTGAAGCAACAACGAAGATGACGGAAGCGAGAATCGGGCGGAGCTCCGGCGTGCGTGAACCGGGCGTACCTCCCCCTCGAATTGACGAGGTCATCGAGAGGGTGCGCAAGCACCTCGAGGGAGACGTCCAGGATTTTCGGGACATCTCCCTCGACCTGGACGAATCGTCTCCGTTCGCGCGGCGGGTATACGAAGCAGCTCGAACCATCCCGGCGGGTCAGACCACGACATACGGCGAGCTCGCCAGGGCCCTGGGCCGACCCACCGCGGCCCGCGCCGTCGGACATGCTTTGGGGAGGAACCCGATCGCACTCATCATCCCGTGCCACAGGGTTCTGGCCGCCGGCAGTAAGCTCGGAGGCTTTTCCGCCCACGGCGGGCGGGCGACAAAAACGCGGATGCTGGCAATCGAGGGGGCAACGTTCGACCCTTCTCCGACCACCAAATCGGGGAAGGGCCTCCGGCATGGGGCTAAATCTTGACAGACCTGCTCTCCGGTCGCCGCGTTCAGTGCCGGGTCCACGTTTCGTAAAACAGTGGAACCCCCCACCCACCGGAGGAACGAGCCGATGGCGCTCCCGACGCTTCGCGGAATCATCCCGCCCGTCATTACCCCGATGACCCCGGACCAGGAGCTGGACCTACCGCGGCTGCGGTCGCACATCGACCTCATGCTCGCCAAGGGCGTCCACGGCATCTTTGCGGTGTGAACCCCAGGGGAACTGGCATGTCACACCGGAGCCTCCGAATCGTCGCCGCTTACCACGCATTGGGAATGGCGAGCACGGATCAGCTAGTCAATTCTGCAGACGATGCATTGAACGATGGCGTGTACTCCTACAGTTTGGGGGAGTTGGCTACGTTCCGAAACCCAACTTGGGCGGACTGCTCGCCGCTTTTTGTTGCTGCCCTGCGGGAACTACAGATACCGTTTCCTGAGCCCGCCGCAGCGATCGGGACGCTTCTGGAGTTCCATGTCATCCGGATGGTCGAAGGAGTGGCCAGTCCGGGTGAAGCTCTCCATGACTTGTACTCCATCGATTTGGCGTTCAGGTACGATCCGCCGGTGAAGTTGCCCCCTGCCGCTCTCGAGCCGCTCCGGCCGTTTATTGATCGGTACTATGCCATCGAAGAATACCACGGCGTTCGGAGCTACCGAGAAGAGCAGGCCCTCCCGCAACTCGAAGACGACAGCCTCGACAGGTTACACACGGAAGTGCTCTCTTTTGCGGATGACTGGAGCCGATCCCGGTGGGGGATGGTACTCGACCCATCCTGGTTTACGTCCGACGTTTTGGCTCTCGCACGGGGCGTACTTTCTGACGGGGCTTTTGACCGACTGCCGATCTTGGCGGACGCTGTTCAAGAAGCGGGATGCGGAGACGAGGACATTCTCGACCATCTGCGGAAAGATGGACCACATCTCCGAGGTTGTTTCGTCGTCGATTTACTGCTCGGCCGTGAACCCGGAGGAACGAACCGATGAGACTCCACGGGATTATCCCGCCCGTCATCACCCCGATGACCCCGGACCAGGAGCTGGACCTGCCGCGGCTGCGGTCGCACGTCGACCTCATGCTCGCCAAGGGCGTCCACGGCATCTTCGTTCTCGGGACCACCGGCGAGTTCTATGGGCTCGACGATCGCGAGAAACAGGAGGTCGTCGCGGCGGCCGTCGCCCACTGTCGCGGGCGGTCGCCGGTCTACGCCGGGACCGGGGCGGAGACCACCCGCGAGGTGGTCCGGCTCACGAAGATGGCCGAGAAGGAAGGGGCCGATGGCGTCTCCGTCATCACCCCGTACTTCATCAAGCCGACTCAGGCCGAACTCCTCGACCACTTCCGCCGCGTCGCGGAAAGCACCAGCCTCCCGGTCGTGCTGTACAACAACCCGGCCACCTGCGGCGGGCTGAGCATCGAGCCCGACACCGTTGCGAAGCTCGCCGAAGTGCCGAACATCATCGGTATCAAGGACTCGTCCGGCGACCTGCAGAACACCATCGAGATCATCCGGTCCACGCCCCGGGACAAGTTCTCCGTCCTCAACGGCCGCGACACGCTCATCCTCGCCGCCCTCACATTCGGGGCTCAGGGGGCAATCCCCGCGTCGTGCAACATCGCCCCGGACCTGTGCGTCGGGATCTACGAGACGTTCGTGAAGGGCGACATCGAGGCGGCGAAAGGGTTGCAATCGCGGCTGCACCCGATCCGGATGGCCATGACCCTCGGGACCGGAAACGGGGCGATCAAGGAGGCAATGGCGCTGCTCGGCCGTCCCGCCGGCCCGAACCGCTCGCCGATCGCCCCTCTGAGCGAGGAGAAACGACAAAAGTTGCGGCAGATCCTCGATAAAGCCGGTGTCAAGGAATGAGTCCGTCAGATGTCCACTTTAGCGGCAATTTGCCCATGTTTCTTGCGCACGCATGCCGAATGTAAGCGTCCCAGGCATGGCCATGGAAGGTGGAGAAGCTCGTTGGGCTTGACGGGAGCTGGAAAAGTGTGCAATTTCGCCGGGCGTGGGCGGGACGGATTTGACGTCCCGCAATAAGTGCCGTAGTTTAGTAATAACCTCTTCAACTAGCCGCCGGCACACCCACCGGATTCCGAGGGCTTTGCCCTCCCGTTCCATTCGTGCGGTGAGAAACACGTGACCGCTTGTTACTGCCAGTTTTGCGCAGGGAAGCTCGAACCGGCCCAGGAATTCCGCTTCCTCGTCGAGACCGAAACCCTCGACGACCCCGTTCACCTGAACCGCATCCGCCAGCTGCCGGCAACAACCGGCGGCAGGCCGTTGCGGGTGTGCAAGTCGTGCCAGAAGACGATGGAACGGCACCCGGTCCAGTTCCGCCGGGCTGTCCTGGAGCGGGAGCACGTCCGCCAGCAGTTTCGCGCCGCCGGCGTGCTCGCGGCGGTCGGCATCCTGTCCGCGGGCTGGTTCCTGACCCTGCTACTGGGCAGCCAGCGGGCATAGTCGAACGAACACACCACTCGTTGCATCGGATGGGGTGGGGCGGTCCGCTCCCCCCATTCTCTGTTGGGATTGGTGATACCGCGTCCCGTCCCAATCGTGTACGCGATGGCTGATCCGCGCCGGGCTCCGATCCCCTGTCAGGGAGATTCGCCCGGAAGGCGTCGGCCCACTTCGCCCGTCGCGAACAACAGCTCCAGCTCGGACGAGGACCGCTCGAAGGTCTGATGCCCCATCCGGTTCGGGTCCGCGGGGATCGTGAGGAACTGGCCCGATCTGGTCGAGGTCAGGTCCATGTCCT
Source organism: Gemmataceae bacterium (assembly GCA_028288765.1). GTDB lineage: Bacteria > Planctomycetota > Planctomycetia > Gemmatales > Gemmataceae > Urbifossiella. The sequence continues at coordinate 17,061 of JAQGHQ010000559.1, forward strand.
GGTCGATGAACTGCCCTCAGACGCAGCCGAAGGCGGACAGACTGTTCCGGTCGACGGTCGGAATGTCCTGGGCCGGGTCGGTCGGATCTGCCTGGTTGTTGAGGACGTCGCTGACGCCGGGATTATTGGAGAGCCACGGCGAGCGGATCCCGTCGGCGCAGGCGACCGGGGAGAGCCGGAGCCGGTCCGTCCCCGCCGGCATTCGGCGCGGGGAAGACGTCGGAGAGACTTCCGAGTCAGGAGTGGGCGAACCGGGCGAACACTGTCATGTCGATCCTTTCCGGACGACATTGTTGTGGACGTGTCGGCGCGCACGAACTCTGGTCGTCAGGACCGATTTTCCTCGCCCGCCGGCCAGTGAGGACCGTTGACGTGACCCGCGTGGCTCAGCGGCACGCCAGCCCACTGGAGCCGGAGTACGCTTGTGGGTAGCATGAGGCCGGGCACCATTCCGAGGGCCGACCATGAGCATCGACGCCATCCTGAAGGAAGCCGAGGCGCTGTCCCTGGACGAGCAGGCCGAACTGATCCAGCGGTTGGAGGAGCGGCTGGCGGCGGCGGGCCGGGTGCCCGAACTCACCGAGGAGATGAAAGCGGAGCTGGACCGGAGGGAGGCGGAGGCTGACGCGAACCCCGGCGGCGGGTATACCTGGGACGAGGTGGTGGCGTATGTGAGACGGAAGAAATGAGCCATTCGCTCATCATCCGCCACAGCGCCCGAGAAGACATCGAAGAGGCCTACACCTGGTACGAGGCGCAACGGGCCGGGCGCGGCGACGAGTTCATGAACGAGCTCCGTGACCAGCTGGGAGAGATCCGGCAGGCACCGGACCGATACGGTCGGGTCCACAGGCAGGTTCGTGCCGCAACATTACCCGGTTCCAAATATGTGGTTTATTTTCGGATCGACCAGGACCAAGTAACTGTTCTCGCGGTCCAACACGCCCGGGCGAACCCCCGAACGGGCGGAGGCGTAAGTGACGAGGTTTCGAGGGTCGCGTCGAGTCTTTCAGCCACACTTTGCGCTGGCATCATTGGCAGCGAAAACTCGATGCCAATGACGAGACGAAACACAGCGGGAGGTCGTGAAGGCCGAGTTGCTCAAGAGGGCTCGGGAGTGAGGTAATCCCGACGGGGTGAGGAGAACACACGAAGCCCCCCCGGTTCCCCGGGGGGGCTTCGTTGTCGGTCACAGGCTCCGGCCGCCGGGTTACGGCGCCTCGACGTTTTCCTTGGCGGCCCACTCGCGCAGCTGCTTCATCCCACGGACGTTGATCTGCCGGACCCGCTCCTTCGTGATCCCGAAGTGCTGGCCGATCTGCTCCAGGGTCATCTCCTGGCTGCCGTCGAGCCCGGTCCGCATCCGGATCACTTCCCGGGTCCGCGGGTCGAGGTGGTCGAGCAACCGGCTCACCCGGGCCCGGGCCGCGTCCGCCATGGCCAGCACCTCCTGCTCGTCCGTCCGCACGTCGGCCCGGGCCTCGAACAGGTCGTCGTGCCCGGTCATGTACCGCTGCTTGTGGGTCTTCTCGTCCGGGATGCTCCGGGCGAAGTTCTTCATGATCGACCAGGTGGCGTAGGTGCTGAACTTGAAGCCCCGGGCGTAGTCGAACTTCTCCACCGCCCGCATCAGGGACAGGTTCCCGTCGCTCACCAGGTCGTCGATGCTTTCCCCGAGGGCCAGCCGCTGCTTGGCCTGGGCGTACACCAGCCGCTGGTTGCAGTTGATCAGCACGTCCCGGACGGCCTTGATCTCCTCCCGCAGCTCCTCGACCTCCTGGAGCTCGGTCACCCTCGCCCGGGCCGGGTCGATCCCCTGCTTCAGCTTGTGCAGCCGGTGCTTCAGGTAGTTCATTTTCCGGAACATGTGTTGTTCCTGGTCCTTCGTCAAGAGCGGCCACTCGTACAGGTGGGCCATCTGCGGCGGGACGTCTTTCGGCGGCTGCATGACCCGCCGCTTCGCCTCGAACTCGGCCTTCCCCGGCATCTCGGTGAGCATGCCCGCGGTCTTCGCGGCGTCGTCGAAATCAGGGTTATATATGTAATCTACTGTTTGCTTGATCAGTTCCTTGGCCCGGACTTCGTTGACGACCCGGTACATCGAAGACCGGGTCCGGCCGAACCGGGTGGCGAGGGTGTTCACGGTATCACCTGTGGGCTTGGCGTTCTTTTTGTCGAGATCCATCTTTCGTTTTGCGTTGTATATCTGTTCCTTGGTCGTGGCGGAGAGCGGGCCGCCGGCGGTCGGGAACAGGGCATGATCGGGGTGCGCCCGGTCGAAATTTTTGATCGTATAGCGAACGGCTTCCGGGGACCGCCCGAGCCGGGCGGCGATCCGTTTACTCACGTCCGTGAGCGTCGCCCCGGAGTTTCGCATCTCCCGTGCCGTCTTGAGAATATCGTCTTTTTCTCCGTCGGTCAGGTGCGAGAACCGCGCCCCCTTCTCGACCAGTTCCCCATGATCGGCGATGAACTTCTCAACCACACTCCGGGGAAACCCGAGCTGGCTGCGGCCGTTCACCTTGACCCGCCGGGCGGCCAGGCCGCGGACCCGCCACCGGGAGATCGTCTTCGTCGACACGCGGAACTGCCTACTCACCTGCCCCAGGGTCAGTACCGGCTCGACGGCCTGTTCGATCGGGACGGCCGGGACCGAGCGCTCGACCCGGCGGATGAACAGCGTCAGGTCGTGCCGGAGGTCGTCGCCCGGGATGAGCAAATCCGGGTGCGCGGCGGACCGGTACTCGGTGACCCGGAAGCAGACGTACTGGTACGGGTACGGCTTCCCGGACTCGATTTCCCCGAGCAGCTTTTCCGCCCGGGCGACCTGTTCCTGGCGGCGGGCCGGCGGGGCGTACCGGGTCTGCTGCTCGGTCAGTTCCTTCAGGGCTTGGCAGTTAAACACGCTCACCGATCGTCCTCCCGACCGCACCCGTTGCCGCGCAACAGGCCCTTACCCGGTTAGGCTCCAGAGGCCCTGACCCGGCATCAGGTTTTTCGCACCATTCGGCGGCGGGTTTCCTCCACCCGGAGATACCGCCGTGTCCGACCCATCTTTCCGGGACCGCCCGGCGGGGAGAGGTGCGCCAACTCGGACTTGCACCAACTACCCGTGTTAGATACACCCGACCGCGTTGCGGTTCGGGCCCTTTGTTCGCCGCCCCAACTGATGGGACGCTCGTCGGGGAAGTTCTCTCGTATCTATTCGCCCGTTCAGTGGAAAGCTTCACAACAACCGGTTGCGGAGCGGGCGATTCAGGCGGATCAAGGTGTCATCGTGAATGCGATAGGTATTACCGCAATCGCCTTGCCAATCTTGGTTCGTCTTGCGTCCAACTTTCCCGGAAATCGACTCTACTCTTTAACCGACCACGAGTTGCATCCCACTAGCAAGACTTTTTTTTCCCCACTCCTTGCACTCGATTTCCAGTCTCCGACGCGATGATGGTCACATTTACAGTGGTTGAGTGTTGCATTTTTGCAAACCGCGATGGTACATATCTTTCCCATCTTCCGACACGCCGCAGTCCGTGTCTCCGATCCATCCCGCATACCTTGCACTTGTCAGACAGTTAACGGTGCCCGGGCGGCCCTTTGCGCCGGAAGAGGATCCTCGCGACAGTACAATGACACGTTAAGTTTGGTCCCGGCGGAAACGCTCATACCGGGCGCAACTGCTTTCCCATTCACCCCTTTTTAACATGCCACACGTTCCATCTGCCTGCCGGCCCGGGATTCTCTTTCTCGTCGTTACCGTGGTGACAAGCCTGCCCGGCAGAGCGGGCGCGCAGGAGAGAGTGACACTTGCCGAAGGATTCAAGGCCGGGCATGCTTACAAGGTCGACGTCCAGACCCGGATGACCGGCAAACTGGCTCTTCCAACGGAGAAGGGGAAGCCCCCCCAGATCGTGCCGATTTCCGGCATGGGCCGCTGCACCTACGACGAACGAATTCTCGATCCGGATGAGCTGACAAACCAAAAAGTCGTCCGGGCGTACCGTGAGGTCGAGTTCAAGCGGGTGAACGGGTCCGTCGTCCAGGAGGCCGGCGTCCGCCCATCGGTTCGACGGATGGTCGTGATCCGGTCCAGCGACCGCCGGGCCCCGTTTTCCCCGGACGGCCCCCTCACCTGGGGCGAGATCGATGTCGTCCGGGTCAACGAGTTCGTCCCGACCCTGGTCCCCGGGTTGCTCCCGGACGCCGCGGTCAAGCCGGGCCAGACGTGGAAGGCAACCGCCGCCGCCGTCACCGAGTTAACCGACATGGAGAAGATCGAGGAGGGTGGGCTCACGGTCGAGTTCGTCGGGCCGGCCACGGTCGACGGGAAGCAGGTGGCTCGGCTCCGGATCTCGGGCACCGTTCGCGGGGTGAACGCGGACGGGCCGAACCGCCAGAAACTCGACGGGACGGCGTACTTCAATCTCGACTCGGGACTCCTCACGTACCTGTCGATCCGCGGGTCGCACGAGTTGCTCGACGGCACGAGCGGGCAGACGGTGGGGGTGATCGAAGGTCAGTTCATCATGACCCGGTCCCCACTCCCCCAGCTCCCCGCGGACCTGTCCGACGCATCGCTCCGCGGGCTCGGCCTGAAACCGGACGTGGAGAATACGCTCCTTCTGTACGACGATCCGGGACTCGGGGTTCGGTTCCTGTACCCGCGGGGCTGGCGGGTCGGGGCCGTCCAGGGGAAACAGGTCACGCTCGATCATGCCCGGCTCGGCGGCGGCATACTGATCACCTTGGAGCCCGCCGCGAAAGTCCCGTCCGCCGACGACTACCTGCGCGAGGTCTCGGCATTCCTGCAAAAGGAAAAGGCTCAGGTGACGGTCGTGACGAAGCCGGTCCAGGTGCGGGCCGACCCGTTCCAGCTCGACCGGTTCACGCTCGACGCGGTGTTCGAGAAGGAGACGGCCCGGATCGAGTACGCGGTCCTGAAGCAGGCCGGCGGCGGGGCGATGGTCGCCGCCCGGCTCCCGGCCGCGACGGCGGCGGAGCTGCGGGCGGACGTCGAGCGGGTGGTGCGAAGCATGGCCGTGACGAAGCGGATCGAGGAGAAGAAGTAGATCGGAGAATGGCCGCAAAGAAGCACAAAAAGCACAAAAAGGAAAACCCGAAACGCTCCATTCTGATTTTGCCCTGAGTGGTTTTCTTTTTTGTGCTTCTTTGCGGCCATTCTCTCTTCATTCCTGTGTGGCTACTCTCTCTTCTTCATTCATCGCGGCCATTCTGATTTTCACCCCCTCGAGTTGGCCTGTTATTTTCACCCCTCCGGCCTATAGTCCTCGTGGTGTGAAGCGGGGCAATTTGCGGATCGCGGGTGAGGGTGTGCCGTGGCCGGGTTGCGGGTACTGGTGGCGGCGTCGGAGGTGGCCGGGTTCGCCAAGACCGGCGGGCTGGCGGACGTGGCCGGGGCGCTCCCCCGGGCACTCGCCCGCCGCGGCCACCAGGTCGCGGTGGTAATGCCCTATTACAACTCCGTCCGCCGGGCCGGGGTGCCGGTCGAAAAGACCGGGGTCGTACTGCCTGTCCCGCTCGGCGACCGGGTCCTCGCGTGCCGGCTGCTCCGCTCCCGCCTTCCTCACTCGGATGTGCCGATCTATTTCGTCGAGCACCCGCCGTTCTTCGAGCGGGACGACTCGGCCGCCGGCCGCGGGCTGTACCAGCAGGCCATGCACGGCGGGTACAAGGCCGATTTCCCCGACAACGCCGAACGGTTCGCGTTTTTCAGCCGGGCGGTGCTGGAAACCATCCCGCATCTGGGGTTCACCCCGAACGTGATCCACGCGAACGACTGGCAGACCGGGTTCGTCCCGGTGTATCTCAACGAGGTGTACCGGGCGCGGCCCGGGTACGCGCGGACGCGGTCGGTCTTCACCATCCACAACATCGCCTACCAGGGGCAGTTCGGGCGCGACGTGTTGAAGGTGGCCGGGCTGCCCGGCTGGCTGTTCAACCCCGCGCAGCTGGAGTTCCACGGCCGGCTGAACGTCCTGAAGGCCGGGATCGTGTTCGCCGACGCCGTGAACACCGTCAGCCCGACCTACGCCCGGGAGATCCGGACGCCCGAGTTCGGGTGCGGGCTGGAGGGGCTGTTGACCGGGATCGGCGACAAGCTGACCGGGATCGTGAACGGGGTAGATTACGGCGAGTGGGACCCGGCCGTCGACCCGTACATCGCGGCCAAATACACCCCCGAAACGGTGGTCGAAAACAAGGCCCTGTGCAAGGCCGACCTCCAGCGGCAGTACAAGCTGCCCGAAGACCCGACGGCCCCGGTCCTGGGGATGGTGGCCCGGCTGGTGAGCCAGAAGGGGATCGACCTGGTCCTGAGCGCGGCCCCGGGGTTCCTCGACCTCGGGTGCCAGATGGTCTTCCTCGGCGACGGCGACCCGGAGTTCCACGAACAGCTGAAGACGTTCCGGGACCGCCACCCGGACCGAATCGGCCTGCACCTCGGGTTCAGCGAGGCCCTGGCGCACAAGATCGAGGCGGGGTCGGACCTGTTCCTGATGCCGAGCCGGTACGAGCCGTGCGGGCTGAACCAGATCTACAGCCTGCGGTACGGCACCCCCCCGGTGGTCCGGGCGACGGGCGGGCTGAAGGACACGGTGGTGAACGCGACCGAGGAGAGCCTCGCCGCCGGAACGGCGACCGGGTTCGCGTTCACCGACTACACGGCGAGCGCGTTGTACGAAACGGTCCGGTGGGCGCTGCACCTGCACCACGACCGGCCGGCGGACTTCCTCCGGGTGGTCCGCACGGCGATGGCCCAGGACTGGAGCTGGGACCGCAGCGCGGCCGAGTACGAAGCGCTGTACCGGAAGGTGATCGGGTAGGCTGACCCACGGAGGGGTGCATGACCGGCCTTCGATTGCTCGCCCTCGGGTTGCTCGCGGGCCTCACACTGGGGAGAAAAGAGTAGGCGGGTTTCCGTAGGGCCGGCTGTGCCGGCCGGTTTTGCTTCGGCCGGCACAGCCGGCCCTACCCCATCTCGACCACCCCCGCGATAAAACGGCGGTCCCGTCTGATCGAAGATCCGGTTCGTGCCAAAGAGTTGCACCGGCCGGGCAGTTCCTCATCATGCGAGGAGGCGGCAGTGAATCTCTCACCGATGATCGCGGCGGCAGTTTTGATACTCGATGGCGGTTTGGTAACGGAGGATCCGGACACAGCCGACCCACGGCCGTTCAAGCAAAAGTCAGATGATGCCTTTGGATGGATTCCTTATTCGCTGGTCACTTATGGCGTGGTACCGGGGTTCGAACTGTTCCAGTGCTTCGACGATAAAGCGGATCCGAAGTGCCCAGTCGGTCTGAAGGAGTTCCCCGACGAACTGGTGAAGCAACTCCGCTCGGGAGACGCCGAGGGGCGGGCCGCGGCCCTGAGATACCTCCGCATTCTCGCCGGTCTTGTCAGGAATGCTGCCTGGATGCGCAGTCGCGACGAGGGGGACAGGTCCTTTCGACTGGCACTCGGCGACTACACTCTCCCCGTCCGGTCGTCGTTGGAAGCCGCCGTCAAGGTGGCAAAGGGGGAGGACCGGCTGAACGCTGCCGCGGCATTGTTGGCCCTGACACCGGATCACCGGCCCGCAATCAACGCCCTCGTGGCGGAGTTCCAGTCGCCGGCCGCCGACCGCCGACCGCCGACTGAAGGCGTGTGAGATGGCCGGGACGATGCGGTTTTCGCAACCCGAAATCATCGCCGCCCTGGTGTCCGCTCTCGCCGATCCGGAGGAACGGGTGCGCCGGGCGGCCGTCGTCGCGGCCTGGCGGATCGGGCCACGGGCGTCCAAGGCGGTGCCCGCCCTGACCGAACTACTCAAGAGGGGCAATGCGGCACAACGCGCCACGGTCGTTCCGTTCGGGGTCATTGCACCGCCCGAAGAGCGGAACGTGGTCCTGCTCGCCCTGGCCGAGATGGGCCCGCAGGCCGGTCCGGCAGTTCCGGTCATGGCCGGGATCCTGAAAACGGCAGACGGAAAGGAGCGACTCGCGATCCTCACCTGCCTCGCACAGCTCGGCCCGACAGCCCAACCCGCGATCCCGTCCCTCCATCTCCTCCTGAAGGGCGACGCGGTCGAGGATCGGTTGTCGGCTGCGGTCGCCGTTCTCTGCATCGCCCCTACCGATGTCGACGCCGTGACCACACTTACAGCGGGCTTGAACAGCAAGATCAGGACGACACGGGGATTCGCGTTCAAGTTGTTCGAGAAGATGAATCCGAAGGTGAAGGCCCTGGTCCCTACGTTGACTTCGGCGCTTCAAGACGAGGAGATCCAAACCCGCGTCTTCGCAGCTCATGCATTGGGTCGAATGGGCCGCTCGCGGAGCCGGCCATTCCTGCCCTGGCCAAAATGCTCAACGAAGAAACGCGGGATGATAGCACGCGCATGATCGCGGCACAGGCTCTCGCGCAGCTCGGCAGGCCCGCGATCCCGTCTATGGAACAGGTATTCGATAGTCAGGAGTCGACCTCGTTGCAAGTGTACGTCGTGCGAGCGGTGAGGGAATACAGTCAAGACACGGCGGACGTCATCCCGTTGTTAGAAAAGGCGTTGAAGAGCACTGAGGAGCAAATACGGGTCGACGCGGCCGCGTCGCTTGGGACACTGGGAAAGGGGACAGTCCGCTCGCGGGAGATATTAACGCGAATAAGAAAGAAAGACACTTCCACGGAGGTCCGGATGATGGCGGCATGGGCGCTGACACAGTTAGAGCACGATCCGGCCCGTTGAATGCCTTGTCCCGGCCGCGCGAGTCGATGCCGATCGATTGCGTCGTCTGTACGGATTGAGGGGCCCGACCGCCACACCCACCGGGGTGATATCCGCCCTACCCCATCTCGACCACCCGCCCCTCGTTCAGCCGGAGCTGGTGGGTCACCGTCCGCGGGATTTCCTCGGCGCGGTGGCTCACGAACAGCAGCGTCTGGTCCGGCGCGAGGCTGCGGTCGAGCCAGTCGCGGGCGCGTTCGGCCGTCCGACCGTCGAGTCCCTGGAACGGCTCGTCGAGGATCAGGAGCGGGGGGCGCTTCACCAGTGCCCGCACGAGCAGGACGAGCCGTTGTTCCCCGGTCGAGAGCTGGCGGAACGGTCGGCGGGCGAGATGCGCGATCCGGAACTCGTCGAACAGCCCTCGCACCGCGGCGTCTTGCTCCGGGGTGGTCGGGCGGGCGGTGACGCCGTCGAAGAACCCGGTCGCCGCCGCGCGGTCGGCGGTCAACGGCTCCGTGAAGTAGAGATGGAACTCGGGCGACACCAGACCGACCTGCCGTTTCACCTCCCAGACACTCTCGCCCGTTCCTCTCTGCCGGCCGAACAGCCTGACGTGGTTGCTGTACGCCTGCGGGTGGTCGCCGCAGAGCAGGCTCAGGAGCGTCGTCTTCCCGCTCCCGTTCGGCCCGATGACCGCCCACCGCTCCCCGGCCCGAACGGTCCAGGTGATGTCGTTCAGGATGACCTTTCCGCCGTGGGACACGGAGACGTTGCGAAGTTCCACGAATGCGGAATGCGGAATGCGGAATGCGGATTCTCGATCACCGTGGAAGGTAGGCCCTTGGATCGAAGCCGTTGGCGGGATCGGGGCTTTCATTCCGCATTCCGCATTCCGCATTCCGCATTCAAAAACATCTGTCACCCATCCCGGGACCGCGTCCGGAGGACAGATCAGCACCAGTCGGAGCCCCTCTTTGACCAGCCCGCCGAGTAACTCGGTCACGTCCGCGCGGCCGGCCGCGTCGACGCCGATGAACGGGTCGTCGAGGACGAGCAGTTCCGGGTGCGAGAGCAGGGCCCGCGCGATCCGCGCCCGGCGGGTCTGGCCGTTCGACAGCTTGATGAACGAGAGCGGGAGCTGGGGGTCGATCCCGAGCCGGCGGGCGGCGTCCCGGACCGCGGCGTCGGGGGCGCCCGTTCCACTGCGGAGGTACTGATCGAGCGTCAGGGGCTCGTCCGCGTCGGCGAACTCGAACCGCTGCTGGTAGTAGTGCCCGGCGTAGGAGAAAAGTCGAGATTCTTCCTTGAACGCGACGTGCCGGATCAGTTCGGACGGGAACGCGACGGGGCGGCCGGCCGCGCGGAGTCGGTCGAGGACCGGCCACGAGATCGACCCGGACCGTACCGGGTGCTTGCCCAGGAGCGTTTCGGCGAGTGTGGTCTTGCCCGACCCGACGGGGCCGACGACCGCCCAGGTCTCGCCCCCGCGGATCGTCCAGGAAAGGTCGTTGAGGACGACGTGCCCGCCGGGCCGGGCGACGGTGACGCGGTCGAGGACGACGAGCGGCTGGCCGGGGGAAGGCGGTGACATTCCTCTGTTATACGCCGGGCGGGGGAGGCGGTTGGAGGAGCTCGCCCGCCCCCTCGGCGAGGAGTATGGCGGCGAGTTCCTGGCCGACCGCGAGCGGGGTTTCGGCCGGGCCGGCGTGCGTCGCCACCACCCGCCGCCGGCCGTCCGGGGTGAGGACCGCGCCGCGCAGGGTCAGCACGCCGTCCACGATCTTCGACGTGGTCCCGATCGGGACGAGACACCCGCCGCCGAGCGCGTACAGCATCGCCCGCTCGGCCAGGACCCGGTGGAACGTGTCGACGTCGAGGAGGGCGGCGACGAGGTGCTTCGTCTCGTCGTCGTCCGACCGGCATTCCAGCCCGATCGCCCCCTGCCCGACCGCCGGAAGCATCCACACGGGGTCGAGGATTTCGGTGACCCGGTCCGCGAGCCCGAGCCGGGCCAGCCCCGCCTCGGCGAGGATGATGCCGTCGAGGTCCTGGCCGGCGAGCTTCCGGAGGCGGGTTTCGACGTTCCCCCGGAGGTCGATCAGCTGGAGGTCCGGCCGGCGGTTCAGGAGCTGGGCCCGCCGCCGCAGGCTGCTCGTCCCGATGACGGCCCCCCCGGGCAGCACGTCGAACCGGCGGTGTTTGTGGGAGACGAAGGCGTCACCGGCCGGGCCGCGGGGCGGAACGGCGACGAGTTCGAGGCCGGGCTCGGGGATCGTGGGCAGGTCCTTCAGGCTGTGAACGGCGACGTCCGCCCGGCGGTCGTGGAGGGCGGTCTGGATGGCCTTGGTGAACACCCCGAACCCGCCCATCGCCGACAGCGCGGACGCCTGGTCCCGGTCGCCGTGCGTTTCGATGATGACGAGCTCGACCGGCCGCGGCGCGACCACCGGCCGCAGCCGGTCGGCGACGTAGTTCGCCTGCCACAGGGCGAGATGACTGCCTCGGGTGCCGAGACGGAGGGGTGAGGTCATTGTTGTCTTGGCGAGCGGGGGGGCGTGAGCCCCCCGAGGAACTGCCTCGCGCTTTCAGGTTGTTTTTGTCGCACTCGGGGGCTCACGCCCCCCGCTCGCCCGGAGCCCGGTTCGCCCGCAGCCAGTCCCTCAGCCGTCCGGTGATCTCGGCCCGGGGGAGCGTACCGGTTTCGAGCCGAGCCTTCTCGGCGGAGTAGGCCTCGGCCCGGTCGAGGGCGAACCACACCGGGCGGAGCCGGTCCGAGTCGGCCGCCGACCGCGGGAACAGGTGCCAGTGCAGGTGCGGGACGAGGTTGCCGAGCAGCTCGTAGTTCAGCTTGTGCGGCCGGAAACATGCTTCGATCGACTCGGCCAGGGTGGTCATTTCCGCCAGGAACTCGGGTCGGGCGGGGCCGAGCTGGCTCAGCTCCGTGGCGTGGGCCCGGGACACGAGCACGCAATACCCGGTGAAGAACTGCCACGGCCCGAGCACCGCCACCGAGTGCGGGAAATTCCAGACCACGTCCGCCGCCGGCCACCCGTCCGGGTCGGCCAGCTTCCGACAGAACGGGCAATCGGGGACGGGGCCCATACCAGAATGGTAAGGGCCGGGGGAAAAGAAGAAAGCCCCGGGACACCTGTCCCGGGGGCTTTCGTGTTATCGGGGGGTTAGAAGTCGCCGCCGCCGCCGAAATCGCCACCACCACCGCCGCCGAAGTCACCGCCTCCGCCCCAGTCGCCACCGCCGCCGGTGTCACCCCCACCGCCGTCATCGAAGCCGCCGCCCGCCCCGTCGTCGCCGCTGAAATCACCGGCCCCGGTGTCACCGCTTGTGCCGCCGGTATCGCCGTAGCTATCCCCGGCATAGGCATCGGACCCACCGAACATGCCGCCGTGGCCGAACATGTTGTTGTACAGCCACATCCCGGCCATCGCCCCGAAGAGCCCGCCGAACAGGCTGGTCATGAATCCGCCACCACCTCCGCCACCGCCCCCCCCGTACCCACCACCACCACCGCCGCCGCCGGTGAACGCCCGGATCAGCCCGATCACCAGCCAGACGCCGAGAAGCACACAAAGACCCAGGCAGATCCAGCCTCCGATGCTGATCCCGCCCGGCTTGTGGGTGGTCGTGGTATTGTGGGTCGTCGTGTTCACCGGTACTGTCGTGTCTTTCAGGTCGGTGATGATGTAATCGATCGCCGCCTTCAAGCCGTTATCCCGGATCGCCACCTGCTTCGCCGGGTCCGACTCCTTGGCCGCCTCGCGGAAGCTGTTGAGCAGCGTATCCCGCAACTTCTGTTCATTTTCGTGACTGAACCCGCGGTCCCGGGTTTCCTTGTCCGCGAGCACCTCGACGTAGCCCGGCTTGCGGCAAACGAGGATGTAGATCCCCTTGGCCTTGTCGTTCGTCGCCAGTTCCTTGGCCCAGTCCTTGAAGAACTTGGACTTGTTCTCCTCGCTGTACGCCGCCTTCTTGTTCTCCGGGATCTCGGCGTAGGTGTCGATCGTGACCGTCAGCCCGTGGTCGAACTGCGTGCCCGACATGGCCGCCTTGGCCTTCTCGATCCCGGCCGAGGAGAACAACTTGCCGTCATCGAACACGTTCAAGGTGCCAGGCTTTTTCGTCTCCGCTTTGGCGGCTAGGGCCGGGCTCACGACCAAGCCGGCCGCCAACACGGCAGCGGTCATCGCCAGGCCCGTCAGGTATTTGCTCATCTCATTATCTCCTTGTGGGGCGCGGGAGGTGCGAGGCACCACCGACAAGTACGGCGGTATTGTACATCACCCGTGCAAGAGTCTCGCGGCAAATCCACGGCCGACCCGCCCGGCCGGTCCAATCTTGACCCGAATTCCAGAACGGTTTACGCTTTTCGACCGACGTCTCAGTCTCGAACCCGATCCGAATGACAGGGCCATGCCCGCGGGCCCGGCAAGGAGGTCGCAACCGTGATCAGCGTCATCTTTTGCTCCCGCGTGAAGGACAACCCGGATTCGAACGTCGGCCGGTTGCTCGACTCCATGGTCGCGAATACCACCCCGGAGGAGCAAGAGCAGGTCGAGTTCCTCATCAAGTACGACGACGACGACGAGCACCGGCCGGCGGCCGGTGCCTTCGCCAACTACCCCTTCCCGGTCCGCACCTTCGCGTGGTCCCGCGGGGAGGGGCGGCACGCCCTGCACCACGCCCAGGAATACATGTTCACCCAGCGGGACCCGCGGTCGCGGTTCCTGCTGATGACCGCCGACGACTTCTACTTCACCCGCCCGGGGTTCGTCTCCGAGATCCTGAACACCCGGGACGAGTTCTGCATCCTCGGCTACAAGCGGCCGCCGATCGAGGCGTACGCCCGGCGGTACGAGCAGGAGGCGATGATCCGGGATTGGGTGGTCTCGTTCGGCTGCTGGTCGCCGGTCGTCAGCGTCCGCCTGATCGAGGTGTGCCAGAACTTCGGCTGGCAGGCCAACGTCGACAGCTGGCTCATGGGCCTCTCGGTCGTACTGTATGACATGTACGGGATCGTCCTCTGGCACACCGTGCCGTCGTTCTACGAGCGGGGCGGGTCGTACGAGCGGCCGGCCAGTGTGGGGACCGCGCCGACGTACAACAACATGGAGCTGACGAACAACAAGGGTCCGGAGAACAAGTACTGGTTCGAGCTCGTCCGCCGACAGGCCCGAAATGTCTACCTGAACATGAGGTACGGGACGAGTTTGAAGCCGCTCGGCTGGGGCCCGCGGCGGCTCTTGCGGAAGATCCGGTCGCAACCGATCGGCCAGCTGCCGGACCGCATGTGGCGGCGGATCAAGCGCGACCTCCGGATCGCGAACTAACCCCGGGCCGGAGGCCGCCCCAAGACGAGCTGGGGACGGCACCCGGGTCCTTCTACCCCGCAAACCCGGAGCCGTCCGCCCCGACTGTCCGGCCTCGATCACGGCATTTCTCACGTCTCGACCCCACCGCCCGGCTATTCTGACCGAATGTGGGCGGGGGCCATGAGTTCGGCGCGATCCGCTGTCCGCTTGTTCACACCATCCGCCCGCCGCGTACAGCAAGTATTCGCTGCCACCCCACGAAGATTTCGCCATGCCGCTGCCCCGGATCCGCGCGACCACCATCCTTGCCGTCCGGACATCCGCCGGGCCCGCCATTGGCGGGGACGGGTAGGTCACGCTCGGCAGGTCGAGCGGTGGGTGAGAACGGGCCCACGAAACCGGGCCGGTCGGTAGAACTCCCTTGTTTAAAGTGCGTCCGCCCCGACGCCCCGGGTGGGCGGCGGTTGGCCTCGACCCGCCTCCGTTCCCCGTGCTACTCTTACCGCTCCACCCGCCGGCACGGAGGCCGCCGCGTTGTCGACGTCCGCTCGCTCAAACCGTTCGCTCGTCATCGGCGCCGCCACGAACTGGGCCGCGTTCGCGGCGGGCATGGCGGTCTCGTTCTTCCTCGCCCCGTACCTGATCCACGGGCTCGGCGACGCCCGGTACGGGGTCTGGTGCGTGGTCGAAGGCATCCTCGCCTACTTCACCCTCTTCGACCTCGGCATCGCCGCCTGTCTCGTCCGGTACGTGGCGAAGTACCACGCCACCGACGAGCGGGCCGAGCTGAACAAGCTCGTGTCCGCGTGTCTCGTCGTGTTCGCCGCGGCGGCCGGCGGCGTGTTGGTCCTCGGGGCCGCACTCGTCCCGCTCGTCGCCCCGGGGCTGGAACGGAAACTCGGCGAGCCTGGCGACATACCGGCGTTCATGCTCCTGGTGCTCGTCAACCTCGCCCTCACCCTCCCGCTCAGCGTCTTCCCCACGATCCTCGACGGGCTCCAGCGGTTCGGGGCGAAGAGTGCCGCCCGGCTCGCGTTCCTGCTGCTCCGCACGGGCGGGATCGTCTGGGTGATGGAAACCCGGCCCGGGTTGTTCCCGCTCGCCGTCGTGTTCACCATCACGAACCTGCTCGAACACGCCGCGGCGGGCGTGCTGGCGGTCCGGTTCCTGCCGGGGCTGCGGGTGTCGTGGGGGCGGGTCGACCGCGAGACGCTCCGCCGGGTGAAGGGGTACAGCGTCGACGCCTTCCTCGCCATGCTCGCCGGGCGGATCACGGTCCAGACCGGGGCGATCGTGGTCGGCGGGTTCCTGACCGCCGCCGCGGCGGCCCACTACGCCCTCGCCGCCAGGCTCGTCGAACTGGCGAAGAACCTGCTCCGCTCGGCGACCACGACCCTCACCCCCGCCGTGAGCGAGCGCGAGGCCAGCGGCGACCTCGACGGCGTGCGGCGGGTGCTGCTCGACGGCACCCGGTGGGTGCTGTACCTCGTGCTCCCGGTCCACCTCGGGCTGCTCTTCTTCGGCCGGCCGTTCCTGGCCCGGTGGGTCGGCGGGGCGGAGTACGCCGAGTGGTGCTTCCCGGCGACCGCGATCCTCTCCGCGACGCTGACGATCGGGGTCGCGCAGTCGGTGGCCGCGCGGATCCTCTACGGCATGGGGAAGCTCCGGCTGTTCGCCCGGCTGGCGCTCGTGGAAGCGGGGCTGAATCTGGGCCTGAGCCTGGCCCTCGTCGGGCCGATGGGGCTGGAAGGCGTGGCCGTCGCCGTGGCCGTGCCGAACGTCCTGTTCTGCCTGTTCGCGATCGGGTACGCGTGCCGGACGCTGGACGTGCGGGCCGGGCGGTATCTCGTGGCCGCCTGGCTGCGGCCGGCGGGCGCGGCGTGCGTCCCGGCCGCGGTGTGGTGGGTCGTTACGCCCGCCGACCCGGCGTGGCTCGGGATCGCGGCCGGGATCGCGACGGGCCTCGTGCCGTACGGGATCGTCGTCGCGGGTGTGGAACTCGGTGGGCGGCTCGCGGCAAACCGGCGGCGAGCGCGGGACGTGGAGCCGGGCGGGCAAGACGCCCGGGCCACACCGGTCATCCGAGTTTCGACGCCACCAGCGCGGAAAGCGCGGCCGGCGTCAGCCCGCGGATGAGGAACTGCTTGTTCCGGTTGGTCTGCCCGCCGACCAGCTCGACCTGCGACCGCTTCATCCCGAGCCAGTTCCGCAGGAGCTCGCCGATCGCTTCGTTGGCCCGCCCGTCCTCCGGCGGGGCCGTCACCGCGACCTTCAGTGCCCCGCCGTGCTCGCCGAGGACGGCGTTCTTCCGCGCTCCCGGCTGCGCCCGCACGGCGAGGTTCGCGCCCTCGGCGTGCGGGGTGATGGCGATCGGCATCGGGGACCCCAAGACCAAGATGGGCCCGGTTTCTTCTTACTTCTCTCGTTCCCACGCTCTGCGTGGGAACGCCTCTTCGGACGCTCTGCGTCCTTCTGGCGTTGCTCCCGGCCGGTGCGACGGACGGCCTCGCCGGGAGGCTGGCACGAACCAGCTCGGTGCCGCGACCGAAGCGCCTTCGCCGCGACGCGGAGCGTCGAAGAAGGCATTCCCACGCGGAGCGTGGGAACGAGGGTAGAGCGTCGGGACGAGGGCGAGAAACCGGTTTCTTCAGATCTCGCCCAGACCCTCGAACAGCGTCGTCCCGACGCGCACGAACGTCGCGCCTTCTTCCACCGCGACCTCGAAATCGTTGCTCATGCCCATCGACAGGTGCGGCAGGGGAAGACCCGATGCCCCCCGGAGCTGGTCCCGGAGCTGGCGCAGCTCCGCGAACACCGGGCGGCACCGCCCCAGGTCGTCGGCGTACGGGGCCATCGTCATCAACCCTTGAACGGACACGCCGACGAACGGCTTGAGCCTCTCGTCCAGTGCAGACACGGCCTCGGGGCGGAACCCGCCCTTGCTCTCTTCGCGGCTACAGTTCACTTCCAGCAGGACCGGGACCGGCCGGCTCTGTTTCCGGCCGAACGCGTCGAGGGCGGCGAGCAGGCGTTCGCTGTCGACCGAGTGCGTGAGCGCCACAAGGGGAATCGTCCGGTCGAGCTTGTTCCGTTGCAGGTGCCCGATGAGGTGCCACCGGGCGGCGGGCACGGCCTCTGCCTTCTTCCACAGCTCCTGCGGCCGGCTCTCGCCGAGGTCGAGCGTCCCGAGTCCCGCCACGACCGCCGCGATCCGCGGGGACACCGTTTTCGTGACCGCGACGAGAGTCACGCCGGCCGGGTCGCGCCCGGCCCGGCGGCACGCATGGGCGATCCGCCCGCGGACGGCCGCGAGGCGGTCGGTCAAGACGGAGCGGAGTTCGGCTTCGGTCATCGTCAGCCCGGTGGCCACGTGAAGTGGCGGCCGCCCATCAGGTGGATGTGCAGGTGCGGGACGGTCTGGCCGCCGTGCGGCCCGCTGTTGATCACCAGCCGGTAGCCGTCGGTCAGCCCGAGCTGGGCCGCGAGCTTCGCCGCGACCACGTGCAGGTGGCCGATCAGCGGGGCGTCCTCCTCGGTGATGTCGGCGTGCGTCGGGATCACCTTCTTCGGGATGATGAGCACGTGAACCGGGGCCTTCGGGCCGACGTCGTGGAACGCCAGACACTGGTCGTCCTCGTAGACGACCTTCGCCGGGATCTCCTTGCGGATGATCTTCAGGAAGATGTTATCGGCGGGCATGACGGCTCCGGGGGCTGGTCGGGGGAGGGCCGGCGTGGTTACGATAGCGGTCTGCGGGAGAACGAGCAACGGAGTCCCCTATGCCCTGGGTGGTTGGGATCGACGAGGCCGGGTACGGTCCGAACCTCGGGCCGCTGGTCCAGGCGGCGGTTCCGCTCCGGCTGCCGGCCGGCGACCCGTCCGGGTGGGAGGTGCTGAAATCGCACGTCCGCCGGGCCCACGAGAAGGACGACGGCCGGCTCCTGATCGACGACTCGAAGAAGGTGTACCCCCGCGACGGGCTCGGGGCCCTGGAGCGGGGCGTCCGGGCCGCGCTGATCCTCCTCGACCCGACCGTCGGTGATCTGTTCCGGAAGACTGCCCTGCCGGGCGTTCGCGAGGAACTGGCCGCCGAGAGCTGGCACGACCCCGCCGAGCTCGCCCCGGTGGCCGCGACACACGAGACCGTCCTCGCCGCCTTCACCGCCCTGTCTGTCGGCCTGGGAGCAGCGGGGGCGGGGTTCGGCCCGGCGGTCGCGAGCGTGGTGCCGGCGCCGCGGTTCAACCGCATCTGCGACAAGTTCGGGTCGAAGGGCGCGGTCCTGGCCCGCGGGCTGGTCGAGCTGATCCCCGCGGCCCTCGATGCCATGAAACAGGACCGCGAGCCGGTCGTGATCCTCTGCGACAAGCAGGGCGGGCGGAACTACTACGCCGCGCTCGTGCAGCAGGCGTTCCCGGACGGGTGGGTGGTCGCGGAGCGGGAGTCGGCGGCCGAAAGTCGGTATCGAGTCGAACAGCTCGACCGCACGGTCACGGTCGCGTTCCGCCCTCGGGCCGACGGAGACAGCGTGGCGGTCGCGCTGGCATCCATGCTGTGCAAGTACCTCCGCGAGGTGTGCATGAGGCAGTTCAACCGGTTCTGGGCGACCCACGTGCCGGGGATCATGCCCACGGCCGGCTACCCCGGCGACGCCAGGCGGTTCTACGCCGAGATCCGGCCGGCGATGACGAAGCTCGGGTTCAGTGAGGACCAGGTCTGGCGGAAACGGTAAGGCCGTGTCCCTGGCCCGCCGCCGCTTTCAGCGCAGCGGTGGCTCATCAAACTCCACCCCGCGGTACACGTCGGCCAGCGGTATCCGCACCGGCACGGTCGCCAGGGCGAACTCCACGGACTGGTCAAAGGTGGTCAGCACCCACGTCTCGTCCGACTGCCGGACGAACCGCTCCACCAGCATCCGATCCTGGCTGACGAGGACGTATTCCCGCACGGACGGCAGCCGTCGGTAGTGCAGGAACTTGACCCCGCGGTCGTAGCTCTCCGTCGACTTCGAAAGGATTTCGATGATCACCTGGGGGTTGACGAGGGTGTCCGTGTCCTTCGGGTCGAACTCGGGCCGGCCGCAGACGATTAACAGGTCGGGGTAGGTGTAGAGACCGGTCCGATCCACGTTCACCCGCTGGTCGGACGAGTAGGTCCGGCACGGACCACCCTTGAGCCGGCTGCCGATCTCGATACTCAGGTTCTCCTTCAACTCGTTGTGCTGCCGGCTGGCCCCGGCCATGGCGAACATCTCGCCGTTGTAGAACTCGCTCTTGAACTCCGCCTTCCGCTCGAGGGCAAGGTACTCGGCTTCGGTGAGCTTCTTCTTCGGCACGGCAGACATGGGGACGACTCCACATGGGTCGACGGCGGGAGTTCACCGGCTCATTCTACCACCGCCCGCGGCGGGGAAATCGGTTCCGTCTCCTTCGGTCGCAGTGACACGGACCAGGGGAACGGTGGAAGGCAGATGTGGCAGAAACGGTGACCGGCCCGAAAAAAGTTGGCCGCTCCACCCCCTCGCGGCACACTATCCGGATGAAGGACGTCCCGCCTCACCCAGGTGCCACGGATGCCCGCCCCGCTTCTGAAACTCCTTTCCACAGCTGCGCCGGGCGCTCCGGACGCCGAGCTGCTCGGTCGGTTCGTCGCCGCCCGCGACGAGGCCGCGTTCGCCGAACTGGTCCGCCGGCACGGGCCGGTCGTGTACCGCGTCTGCCGTCGGCTGGTCGGCCCGTCGGCCGCCGATGATGCCTTCCAGTCTGCCTTTCTGGTCCTCGCCTGCCGGGCGAACGCGGTGCGAAAGGCGTCGTCGGTCGGCAGCTGGCTGATCGGGGTGGCCGGGCGGGTGTCGCGGCAGATGCGGAAGCGGTCGCGGACGAGTCAGGAGTCCGAGATCCGGAGCCAGACCGACCCGGACCGGCCGGTTACTCTTCCGCCCCCCGATGCCGCTCTCCTGACTGCGGAACTGGCCGCCATTCTCGATGACGAGCTGACCCGGCTACCGGACACCCTTCGTGGGCCGGTCGTGCTGTGTCTGGTGGAGGGGCGGACGCAGGAGCAGGCGGTCGCCGAACTCGGCGGGAGTGTCCGGTCTCTCCGGCGACGGCTGGAGCGGGCCAAAACTCTACTCCGGCTCCGGCTCGAGCGGCGGGGCGTGGTCCCGGCAGTCGCGGCCGGGCT
>JAQGHQ010000560.1 GCA_028288765.1 Gemmataceae bacterium
CTCCCCCTCAACTGAGACGTGTTAAGATGGGCAGGCCTGGTAATGATTATCGCCGCCAAGGTTACGAAGAGGCAGAGCAGAACACCCCGCGATTCCCGGGGATTTCAGCTGCCCGGGAATCGCTGCAAACTCTGACAAGCCGATCGCCACAATCGGCCCGAACAGCCCATGCCCGCCGGGACGCGGGCCACGGCCCAGCGGGCGGCCTGATCAACCCTCGATCCCGTGGAGCGGGCCGCCGCGGGCGAACAGCGCGTCCACCCGCCGGGTCACCGCCGGGTCTTCCTCCAGCGGAGGGGGCATGTGCGGTTTCAGCCTGGCGTCGATCACCAGCGGTCCCCGGCAGCCCCAGTGCTTGCGGCGGACGAACTCGCCCACCCCGTGGACGTCGTTCGCCGGGTCGGACCGGGTGAACACCACCCACAGGAAGTTGTTCAACGCCCGCGCCACAAACTCACTGTCGTCGACGATCACGACCAGCGGGAACGTGCCGAGGGCCGAGTGCTGAGTGCTCAGGCTCCCGGCGAGCTGGTCGACATCGGGTGGGGTGTCGACCTCTGTCATACCCGGGTGCCGCGGGCCTCGCACAACGAGGATTCCGGGCACCGCGATCCGGGGCTCGGAGAACCCGTCCGGCAACCTCAGTTCGGAGGGGACGACATTCCCCAGCTCCCGCCGCTTCGGCCCGGCAACGGCCACCACCACCTTCGACCCCGCGTTCAGTCCCATCCCGGCCGAGTAGTCGAGCGTGTCGATCGTGGTCCGGGTGTGGAAGTGCAGGTCGGCTTCCCAGTCGACCCGCTCCAGGACGTGCCGGAAGAACGCCGGGATGTCGTGGACGTCCAGCCCCGGGTCGTCCTCCTTCGCGGCGATGAACAGGTACTTCGCCAGCGACAGCTGCCCCTGACCAAGGATGGCGCACGCGGTCGTCAGCAGTTCCTGCGGCGTCCGGCGGCCGGCATAGGGCACGTACCGCTCGCTCCCGATCGCGAGGAGCAGCGGGTGGACCCCGGCCGCGTCGACGGCGTGGACCGCGTGTACCCCGGGGATGACGGTCGGAATGACCGGCCCGGTCAGGTCGTGGATGAGCTCGCCGAACGAGGTGTCCTCCTGCGGCGGCCGGCCGACCACGGTGAACGGCCAGATCGCCCCCGGGCGGTGGAACACGCGGTCCACTTTCATCACCGGGAACGGGTGCGTCAGGCTGTAGTACCCGAGGTGGTCGCCGAACGGCCCCTCGGGCTTCGTCTCGGTCGGGTTGATGTACCCCGAGATGACGAAGTCCGCCTCGGCGGGCATCGGCAGGTGGTCCGGTCGTGGTGCCACCAGCTGTACCCGCCGCCCGCCCAGGGCCCCGGCGAAGGCGAGCTCCGGGAAGCCCTCCGGGAGGGGCATCACCGCCGCGAGGGCCAGGGCCGGCGGCCCGCCGACCACCACGTTCACCCGCAACGCCTCCCCCCGGCGGATCGCCGCCGCGTGGTGCGGCCCGATCCCCCGGTGGATCTGGTAGTGCAGCCCGACCTCCCGGCCCGGTTCGTACTCGTTCCCGCCCAGCTGCACCCGGTACATCCCGAGGTTCGAGTTCGCCCACCCCGGCCGGTCCGGGTGCTCGGTGTACACCTGCGGGAGCGTCACGAACGGGCCGCCGTCCAGCGGCCAGCACTTCAGCCGGGGCAGCTGCGCGACGGTGGTTTCGTGCGCAAGGATCGGGCCGCGGTGGACGACCTTCGGCCGCAGCCCCCAGAGGACGAGCGGCACGTCCCAGTACCGCCACGGCCGCCGCCGGAGGTTCCCCGGGTCGGTCTTCAGCTCGACGAGTTTCCGGACCCGGTCGAGGGCGTCGCGGAACAGGAACCGGGCCCGGGCCGGCGTGCCGAAGAGGTTCGACACCATCGGGAACGGCGTCCCCTTGACCCGGGCGAAGAAGACCGCCGGCCCGCCGGCCCGGTACACCCGCCGGTGGACCGCGGCGGCCTCCAGGTCCGGATCGATCTCCTGGTCGACCCGGACCAGTTGCCGGGACCGCTCCAAGTCAGTAATGCACGCCCGCAAGTTCCGATAACCCATAATTGTCCAGAATTTGGCCTTGATCGCTCCGCAGCGTTATAAAACCAACGTCGCCCGCCCCGGATCGAAGACCGTCTTACCTCCGGCCGCACCACCAACTCCTGGGAACAACCCCGGCAGACAAGGGTCGGGCCCGGGAGGAGGAATTCAGGCGGCCCCGGAAACGATTCCGGCGGGGGTGGGAATATTCTGGTCGGGCGGAGAATTTATACACGAGTTTCCCTCCGTCCTCGCTTGGAACTGGGTAGCTTGAAGAATATGGTTCAGCAAGACCACCCTGTCCGATCCGCGTACCCCGGACTGGTCGGCCGGGCATGGAATGCCCGGCCACCGGACGCGCCCATGCCCCCTCGCCCCCGAACCCTGGTCGCCCGTCTCGCGAGTGTGACCGGCCCGGCCATCGCCGTGGCCGGTGGGGTTCTTCTGCCCTCGGCCTTCCCGGACGCCTTCGGCCCGACGGTCAGTCTATCCCTCCCGGTCGTCCTGGTCCTCGCCGGCGCCTTGGTGGTGCTCGCGGCCGCCCGCACGCGGCGGGAACCCGCCCGCCGACAGCCCGGCCGGCCGGCCGAGGGCCGGGCCGCGGACGACGTGCTCACCGCCGGGGCCGCGGACCTCGCCGGCCGGTGGGCCGAGGCCCGGTTGCTCGAATCCGCGGTCGTCCACGCCCTCGACGGGATCGTCATCCTGGAGGCCGCCTCGGGCCCCATGCCGGGCCGCCGGGTGGCGTACGCGAACGACGCATTCTGCCGGATGACCGGGTACGACCGGGCCGAGATCGTCGGCCGGTCGCTGCACATCCTCCGCGGGTCGAAATCCGACCCGGCCACGCTCGCGCAGATCGGGGCGGCCCTGAACGCCGGCCGGCCGTTCCAGACCGAACTCCGCAACCACCGCAAGGACGGGTCGGCGTACTGGGTCGGCCTGAGCCTCGTCCCGGTCCTGGGGCCGGCCGGCGGGGTCGCCCACTGGGTCATGATCCAGCGGGACGTGACCGGCCGGAAGGAGGCCGAGGACGCCCTCCGGGTGAGCGAGGAACAGCTCCGGCTGGTCGGGGACAACCTCCCCGACGGGGCGATCTATCAGGTCATGGCCGGGCCGGACCAGACCCGCCGGTTCGTGTACATCAGCGCGGGGCTCGGGCATCTGCTGGGGCTCACCCCGGCCGAGGCGACGGCGGACGCCGGGGCCGTGTACGGGCTCATCCACCCGGACGACTTGCCCGGGGTCCTGGCCGAGGAAGAGGCGGCCCACCGGGCGATGGCCCCGTTCGAGCGCGAGTTCCGGACCTACACCCGGGGCGGGGAACTCAGGTGGGTCCACTGCCGGTCGATGCCGACCCCACTCCCGGACGGGGGCAGGTTGTGGAACGGGGTGGTCATGGACGTGACCGCGCGGAAGAAGGCGGAGGAGGCCCTGCGGCGGAGCGAGGAACTGTTCCGCGGGATCTTCGAAGGGACCTCGGCCGGGTTGTCCCTGACCGACGCGGCCGGCCGGTTCGTCTCGTGCAACCCGGCGTGCGCGGCGATGGCCGGGCGGACCGTCGAAGACCTCCTCCGCCTCACCCCGGAGGACATCTCCCACCCGGACGACTGGGCCCGGCAGCAGCCGCTGGTCGCGGAACTCAAGGCCGGGACCCGGAACCGGGTCGACCTCACCATGCGGTACGTCCGGCCGGACGGCAAAGTGGTCTGGGCGGAGGTGTCGGTCGCCGCCATCCGGGGGCCGGACGGGGGGTACGAGTACGGACTCGGGGTGGCGATCGACGTGACCGTCCGGCGGCGGCTGGAGGACCAGCTCCGGCAGGCCCAGAAGCTGGAGGCGGTCGGGCGGCTGGCCGGCGGGGTGGCCCACGATTTCAACAACCTGCTCACCGGGGTGCTCGGGAACCTGGCCCTCGTCCGGCTCCCGCCCGGCGACCCGAACGGGCCGCTCCTGGCCGCCGTCGAACGGGCCGCCGCCCGGGCCGCGGACGTGACCCGGAAGCTCCTCGGATACGCCCGCCGGAACCAGCTCGTGCCCGGCCCGGTCGCCCCGCGGGAGGCGCTCGCCGAGGCGGCCGCCGCCGCGCGCCGGACGTTCGACCCGCGGATCCGGGTCGAGGTCGAGGTCGCCCCCGGGTGCGGCCCGGTCCTCGCCGACCCGGCCCTGCTCGACCAGGCCCTCACGAACCTCTGCCTGAACGCCCGAGATGCCATGCCGGACGGGGGGACGCTCACGCTGTCGGCCGGCCCGGTCGAGGGCGCGGCCGGCGGCCCGGCGGACGCCCCGGGCGAACCGCCGCTCCAGGAGGCGGACCGGGCCCCGGACGCCCGGCCGGAGGCGTTCGTCCGGTTGAGCGTCGCCGACACCGGGCACGGGATGACGGACGAGGTGAAGGCCCGGATCTTCGACCCCTTCTTTACCACCAAGGGCCCGGACAAGGGGACCGGGCTCGGCCTGGCGATGGTCCAGGGGATCGTGAGACAACACCGCGGGTGGGTGGGGTGGACGTCCGCCCCGGGGGCCGGCACCCGGATCGACCTGTACTTCCCGCGGGCCGAGGCCGCCCCCGCCG
>JAQGHQ010000601.1 GCA_028288765.1 Gemmataceae bacterium
TCGGACGCGCCGCCTTTGGCCCGGAGGTCCGGGTCGAGTCCGTGTTGCGCGATCTGGAGGAGATAACGCCGGTACCTTTCCAGCCCCTGGCCCAGCGCCTCGTGGGAGCCGGCCCGGGCGGCGGTCAACCAGGGGGTGGGGTCTCTCTCGGACATCCGTTTTCCCCCCTACACGGGAGCGGGGGTGGTGACCCCCTTTCGGCGCTCGGCCGGGTAGGTCAGCCACCCCGATGACGTCCATACGTGGTCAGGCTCGCTGCCATCGCGTGTGCGGGGTTGCCACCGGCCGGACTGAACTTGGACCCGCGGTGTCCGTACCGGCCAGCAGAAGTTGTAGCCGAAGAAGCTGAACATCGTCGCCTCCCGATGCATCTCCCAGTCCTTCGAGGAAGCGTAACTCGTCCGCACCTTCCGACAACAGGCGCCCCAACAGTCCCCACGGCGGGCGTCGTCCGGCTCCCAGTTCTTCTCCTTCCGACCGGCGAATGCCCACGTCTTGTCGAACTGGACTTCATTCGTCAGCGGGGGAAAAAGCCACGAGCTCGTCGTGGAGTTGCACGGTGTGCTCCCCGGCCCGGCGGGTGTACCGGGTGACGGTGTCCGGGCGGACCCCGGTCAACCGGGCCGTCTTCCGGGTTCCCCCCCACGGCCACATGGACCAGGACAGCCGTTACCGTGTCCGCTGGCAGTCGGGCGTCGAACAAGGGTGTCCCCTTCCGCTCGGGGAACCGGGCCGTGCAGGTCGAGCACCGGAGGAGATGGATCTTGTTCGGCCCGTATTGCATCGGCACCGTCAGATTCCCGTGCCCGCGCTGGCCGAAGTCCGGGTAGTCCGGGTTGAGACAGACGAGGTGTCCCGGATCGGGACCGGCCGGCGAGTCTGACGCCCGTTCCCGAGGTGGATCGGGTGCCGCATAGGTGCCTCCATGTCGCACCACAGGGTACAATACCTCAGCCACACGACGCCACATGGGGAATTGTGCGAATCCTCGGCTCCGATAGGACTTGGCAGCGGAAGACGGGAGGGGGAGAGGGGTTGAGTTGAAACGGCGGATCACACTGTCGATCCGGGGGTCGACGCATTCGGGGTGCGCTCCTGTCAGCCGCGACAGGAGGTCGTTCACCCTACAGGATTCCACTTCAGCTACCCATTCACCCCGGTGAAAGAGCCGCCCTGGTAGGACCGATCATCAGGCTCCGTTCACTTTCCATTCAAATAGCGGCCGAAGTCTGACATGTCAGAGATTCCGTAGAAAATCCTGCAAAACGCCCGTAAAATGTGGACTGCCTGGAATTGAGATCTGCCGCTCGAAGTCGTCACAAGTCAGTTCTGGAACAGGGCTTTGGCGTTAGTAGGTCTTCCGACTGAAAATCGCTAGGTCCCCGGTTCAATCCCGGGTCTGCCCACTCGAAGTAAGTCTCATCGGCTGAAGCATTTACGCTTACCCCCGGGTGGTCCGGGGCGCGGCCGGAACGCCTGCAATTGCGGTAGTCTACCGCACAAGGGTTCCGCCATGCCCCGTGTTCCCCGCGTCCCGTCCTACCGTCTGCATAAACCCAGCGGACAAGCCGTCATCACCGTCGCGGGTCCGGGTGGTACCCGTCGCGACGTCTACCTCGGGGTCTACAACACCCCCGATTCCCGCCGCGAGTACGCCCGCGTCGTCGCCGAACTGGCCACCGCCGTCGTCGCCGCCCAGGTTCTCGACCCAGTCGTCCCGACCGACCTGACCGTCGACGAGGTTCTCGTCGCCTTCTGGGCGTTTGCCGACCGGCACTACCGCCGGGCCGACGGCACCCCGACCCACGAGCCGATGGAGTTCCGTCAGTCCCTCAAGCCCCTCCGCGCCCTCTACGGCCATACCCCCGCCCGGGAGTTCGGGCCGCTCGGGCTGAAGGCGGTCCGGGACCGGATGATCGCCGCCGGGTGGTGCCGCCGGCTCATCAACCAGCGGGTCGGGAGGGTTCGCCGGGTGTTCAAGTGGGCCGCCTCCGAACAACTCGTCCCGGTCACCACGTTCCAGGCCCTCGCCACCGTCGCCGGGTTGCAGAAGGGGCGAACCGCCGCCCAGGATCCTCCTCCGATCGAGCCCGTTCCGGCCGAACACGTCCGCGCGACCCTCCCGTTCCTCGGGCCCCACGTCCGGGGGCTGGTCGAGGTCCAGTTCCTCACCGGGATGCGGCCGGACGAGGTGTGCCGGATGCGGCCGGTGGATGTCGACACCAGCGGGCCGATCTGGGCCTACCGCCCCGCGCACCACAAGCTCGGCCACCGTGGGAAGGACCGGGTCGTCCGGATAGGCCCCAAGGCCCAGGCAGTGTTGGCCGGGTTCACCCCCCCATCCCCGGCCGATTACTTCTTCTCCCCGCGCCGAGCGGTCGAGGAGTTCCACGACGCCCGGTCGGCCGCCCGCCGCACCCCCCGCTACCCTGCCCACCTGGCGCGGAACGCGGCAAAACGGGTCGCCGCCCCGAAGCGCCGGCCGGCGGACCGGTACACGGCGTCCAGTTACGGGCACGCGGTCACCCGCGCCGTGGAACGGGTGAACCGGCGGCGGGAGGGGATGGCCGGGGCCGGGCGGTTCGACCCGCTGCCGCACTGGGCCCCGAACCAGCTCCGCCACGCCCACGCGACCGAGGTCCGCCGGCGGTTCGGGCTGGAGGCCGCCCAGGTCGCGCTCGGGCACGAGCGGGCCGATGTGACGCAGGTGTACGCCGAGCGGAACGCCGGGCTCGCCGAGAAGGTCGCCGCGGAGATCGGGTGACTGCTAATGTGTCGGTCGGGACGCCGCCGCACCACTGATCAGGAGGGCGGGGATATAATGCCGGTTCCCCGCGGCGTCCCGACCGACTAGCGCGGGGGAGGCGTACGGTGTCCGCGGGCAGATCGACACCAGGGCAGGAGCGAGGAACTCGTGGCGTCCACGTCGCATTCGGACCACTCCCTGCGAGAATGTGGGGAGGAGGAGGTGATCCCCTTCGACCCGACCCCGCCGGATTTTCAGATCCTCGGGATGAGTCAAGCGATGGCCGCCCGGGCGACGGAATTGTGGCGGGCGACGGTGCGGGTGGAACTCGCGTTCGGCCTCGTGAAGTCCTTACCCGACTGGGCCGCCACGCGCCTGACGGTCTCGCCGAGCACCCAAGCCCGGCTCACCCGATGCGTCCCGGAGTTCAAGGGCCTCAAGGAGGTGTTGGACCACGTCGCGCTCTGGCCGACGGTGACCCAACCTGACATCGTTCCGCCGCCACGCAAACACTTCCCCCATAACGAGCTCCGGGAACTGTTGGCCGCGATCCCTTCGGTCATCGAGCGGGACGTGCAGGTCCTCGAAACCGAAGGTGCCATCCGCGCTCTTAGGACCAGTAGGGAGCGGCCGTTCTGGGGTGAGATTTCGTTCGCCCCACCCCCTTCGGAGCGGGGCGCGAGATCGAGGTGGCCGGCGCCGGGGGCCGAGGCGCTGTGCTCGCGGCAAACCTGGCACCCCGCCACCATCGACATCCGGCACACGTATTCTCGCAGGCACGTGACCGTGGTCGGAGAGGTGCGGGCTTTCCGCAACCGCCTTCAGACCTCCCCGCTCTCCGCTCTTCGGGTGCTCATCGGTGGGGGGCCGCCGGACGGCGGGATCCCGTCCGCCGATCTCGCCCCCGCACCTGCCGACCCACGATCGGAGGCACGACCGGTTTCCCCAGAACACTCGCCGGACTTCGCCACAGTAAGGTGGCGTGGACAGGATTACCACTTCACTAAGAACCAGGCCCCGATCATCAGGGCGCTGTATCAGGCATGGGAAAAGGGGGCGTCAGGACTATCGAGTGACTACTTGCTCAAACTCAGTGACACCAACTCCTCCGAGATCCGTGATGTGTTCAGGGGTAGAGGGAAAATGCATCCGGCATGGGGTAAGATGTTCTTTGAGATCCAGGGGCGAAGGGGGATCTACCGTCTCAACGATGACGATCACCCCACCGAACGCACCGGCCCCGCAGGAACCTCTTGATCGCGGGTCGAGCGGCTCGGAGCTCCGATACCCATACCACACCCGCGCCGGCCGCACTCGATTCGCTGTTGATCTCCGAAGCCGTTAGGATGCGATATTTCAGGGTGGCCGGTAAGCATTTTTGATAATTAGTCCATTCTGGCCACGCGGGATCACGACTTCCCCGAACAACATTAACCGGCTCGTTCGGTCAGTCGTTTTTGGTATCAGATCGAACGAACGGCCCCGATCCACTCTTCCTGGGTTCCTCAACCCAACTCCGCCTCTCCGACCGCCCCAGGCCCGTCGGCCGGTTATGGGCATGCGCGCCGCCACCCACGGGTGCTCGGGTACCAGAGGGCCTTCCTGCGAAAAAGTCGCTTCCCCGGCTAAACCCCGGCTTCGTCCCCGGGAACGTCTCCACCCCCCTCGGTTACGATTCCACAGACCCGGCAAACCGGGTGAACCGTTACGAGGAGCAGATACCGTGGATACCCGCGACCAAATCTCCGCGCTCGTCGAGCGCCTGCTGGCCGAGGGGCCGATCGGCATGTCGGCAGCTGCCCGGCTCTACGGCACATACCGCGACGGCCGGCCGACGCACCCCAGTACCCCCACCCGTCACCACATGCAGGGCGTCACCCTCCCCGACGGCACCCTCGTCCGGCTAGAGGCCGTCCGCATCAGCGGCCGGCTAATGACGAGTCGGGCCGCCGTGGCCCGGTTTATCGCCGCCCAGCAGAGCTGGGCCGCGCCGCAGGTGGTCCGGGCGGCACGCACCCCTGCCGCCCGGAGCCGTGCGGCCGACGCGGCGGCCGCCGAACTCGACGCGGCCGGCTTTTGATACTCGCCCCCATCAACGCCTTAGCCCCGGTGTCCGCCGGGGCTGAAGGCAACCTTAATCACGCTGACAAGAAAGACGAACGTGATGCTCGATTTTACCACCGACGGCCCCGGTCCTCAAGCCGACGCGGTGCTCAACAACCGTGCTTCGGGGCCGCCCGCCGGCCCGTCCCGCTGCGGCGACGACTCCCCCGACCCGCGTGCGGCGGCCAGGGCTGATCTCCCCTCGGCCTGTCCACCTGTGATCGCGGATGGGCACGACGCCGACGGCCGCCTCTCTCGGTCAAACGACGCCCGCTGGAACGCCTTCGGTGAGCGCGTGGAGTCGGCACGCTCGGCTGGCCCGCGCGACCCTGCGGCCGACCTCGCCGCGGTCACCCGGTGTGCCGCCGAGTACCGCGCCGCCGGCTTTGCCATTTGCCGCATCCCCTCCGGGGAAAAGCGGCCGCGCGATGCCGAATGGTCGACCCGGTCGGCCGAGCCCGCGGAGTTCCGCGCGGGCGACACGCCCGGCATCCAGTGCGGCTCGCTGTCGGACGGCGGCCGCCCGGACCATGCCCTGGTGTGCGTCGACCTCGACGCCCGAGAGGCGCTCGACCGGGCCGACGACCACCTCCCGCCGACGGGGATGGTCGACGGCCGGCCGGGGAAGCCGCGGAGCCACCGGTTTTACCTCGTCCCGGTCGCGGGCATCCCGCCCTGGGCCCAAAGCACGGCGCGGCAGGCGGCCGCCGCGGCACTGGCTGCCGGCCGGCACCCGGGGCCCCGGATCAGACATCTCAAAATGACCGACGGCCGGATCGCGATCGATTTTATCGGGACCGGCGGCCAGGTGGCAGCCCCGCCGGCCGTCCACCCGTCCGGCGAGCGGCGGGCGTGGGTCGGTGAAAGTCGCGGCGACCCCGCCGTCGTCGAGTTCGAGGTTCTGTGGGCGGCCGTTCTTAAGCTGGCCACCGCGGTCGGTTGCCGGGTGCCGGCGGATAACTCGCTATCACCGACCGGTGAGCAAACCCAGCGGCCCGGACGGGTGTCGGGTGACACGTCCGGCGACGACGCGGCGGTCGGCGCGGAGTACACGATCGGGCCGGATGGCGAAGTAGTTCTCGACGGGACCACGTACACGTCGGCCGCCCGCGTCGAAGCCGCCGGGCGGTATCTCCGCGGCATCCCGGACACGGACCTATCCCGCTCCGGCCTGGGCGGCCACGCGACCCTTTTTCGCCACCTGTCGGCGGCCGTGAACGGGTTTCTGGTCCGTGACCGGGAGATCGTCCGCGACCTGATCGAACAGCATTATAACGCCCGCCTTCGCCGCCTCGACGGCGAACAACCTGGGGCCGGCTTCGAGCCCTGGGACGAGGCGGAAATCGACCACAAGTTGGACGACGTGGGCGACGACGGCCCGCCCGCGGAGAAATCGCCCGGGTGGCTGCTCGACCGGTGCCGGGGTTCGGCGGCACCGCCGATGGACTGGAACAACCAGCGTCGGCTAGCCGACGGCTTGGCCGCCGAGCACCGGGTCAAGTTCGTCAAAGACAGCGCCTTCGCGTTCGACGGCAAGGCCTACCAGCCGGTCAGCGACCAGTGCCTCAACGGGTGGATGCAGACCGTCGCCGAGACGGCGGCCGAAGAGGAATACCGACGCCGCATGGCGGTGTGGAAACAAGAGAACGAGGCACCGATCGCCGAGCTTCGACAGATTCGGGGGTCCACCGCCCTGACTTCGATCAGCAGGGCTTCTCCGCAAGGGGTCGAACAAGAAATCCGGCGGCGGACGAGCGCCCGACCGACCGCCACCCCGCGGGTAACCCGGGCGATGGTCGCCGACGCCCTCGCCTCGTTACGGGCCCTCGGGCTGTTGCCGGACGACGTGGGGCTCGACATGTGGCTCCCGGACGGGAAGCCGCGAAACTGGTTGACGGTGGAGAGCGGTGTTCTCGACCTCGACACGCGCGCCCTGCATCCGCACGACCCGAACTGGTTCTCGACGGTCAGCCTCCCGGTCGCGTACATCCCCGGTGCCGCCCGGCCGGAACTGTGGTTGCAGTTCCTGGGGAACGCCCTGGAGGCCGACCCCGGCCGGATCGGGCTATTCCAGGAGGTCATGGGGGCATGTCTGGACCGGCAGTACGACGCCCAGTGGTTCGCCGTGCTGGTGGGCGAGGGCGGGAACGGGAAATCGGTCGCCCTGAACGTCGTCCGGGCGCTCCTCGGGGAGCAGAATGTGGCCTCCGTGGGGCTGGACCAGCTCGCCGGAGGCGCACACCGGTTCGCGGCGTACGGGCTGTACGGCCGGCTGGCGAACGTGAAAGGGGATCAGCCGTACTTCGATTCTCGCGACGAGAGCAGCTTGAAAGAGCTGACCGGCGGCGATTTGTTCCAGTTCGAGCAGAAAGGCCGTCAGCCGGTCTTCGCCCAGAACCGGTGCAAGTTGATTTTCGCGTGCAACGCGGTGCCGACGTTCAAGGACAAGACCGAGGGGCTCTGGCGGCGGTTTATACCGATCCCGTTCGGCCGGGTGGTCCCGGCGGGGGAGCGGGAGCCGGCCATGCTGACGCCCGCATACTGGGCGGCGGAGATGCCCGGGATCTTGAACTGGGCCCTGGATGGGTTGACCCGCCTCAAGGCCCGGAAAAGATTCGAGCTGCCCCCGGCGTCGTTGGCGCTGGTCGACCAGCACCGGATGGACTCGAACCCGGCCCGGATGTTCCTGAACGAGGCATACAAAAACGCGCCCGGCATCACGACGTTTCTTCCGACGCACGTGATCTACGACGCGTATACCCACTGGTGCGAAAACGGCGGCTACGACTACCCCCTGACCGTCGCCGCCTTCGGCAAAGAAATTGGACGCCAGTTCCCGGCCGCTGAAAGCAAGACCCAGCGGCAACACGGGAAGATCGTCCGCGGGTGGACGGGCATACGAGACACGACGGCGGGGGTCGAGCGCGGCAGTGGCGGCGGCTGCACCGCGTAACGGATGTTACGGCATGTAACGGATCGGCCCGGACGATCCGTTACATGCCTAATTATTTCCGTAAAGTGCTTCCTGGTAATCATCTACGAATGTTGATTTATACCGATGTAACGGTGTAACGGCACTTTTGAACTCAGTGAAAAAGAAAAGAGAAGAGAAAGAAACGGCATTAGTAGAGGTGAGATGTGTCGGGATCCGTTACACCGATAAATGAGTCGCAACCGATTTTCATGTAAACAGTTACGGTGCAACAGATCTTTTGCGGAGTGCCGTTACACCTCTGGCTTGTACTTCGATGCAGCGGTGGCGTCAGCGTGGCCAGTAGCCCCGATGAGGTGCCGTTGTCGCAGCCTCCGCCCCCCGCGCCCCCGGCGATGGCGGCGAAGATCATGGCCGGGTTCGCCGCGGCCCCGGCCGTTGTCGCAGTCTCCGCCCCCCCGGCGACCCACTGGCACGCCCGCGGGATCCCGGCAGGGAGACGTGTTCGCCGCTGCGACCGCTTGGGAGGACGCGCTCATCCCGTTCGGCTGGGCGTGGGTCGGGGGGAACGCGGCTGGGACCGGGTACTGGCGGCGGCCGGGGAAGCGTGACGGGGTGTCGGCCACCTCGAACCATGACGGGACGGACCGATTGTTCGTGTTCTCGTCAAACGCCGCGCCGCTGGAGACCGGACGGTGGTACACCCGCTTCCAGGCCTACTCCGTGCTCGTTTTCGGAGGCGATTTTGTTGCCGCCGCACGGACCATAGGTCGGGCATGGAAGTGATATGAGGCGTGAGGGGTGAAAGAGGTTCGTAAATAGTCGGTCTCTCTACGACTTCGAGCCCGTACTCACCTCTTCCGCCCTATAATCCAAAACTCGATAATTGGTTATTCGCGTGGCGTCGTACTCGAAGCAACCCGCCCGACGACCTGGTGTGGATGGTAGATCGCACTCGGCTCGCTCGGGCCATCCAGTCCGCCGCGCACGTCCCGAAAGCCTACGAGTTGAGCCCGGCGAACACCCGGCAGAAGGTGTGGTGAGCCGGGATGCCGTTCGGCAGGGCCAAGAATCGCTTGAAGCAGTTGAGTTTTGTCTTCCAGTACCTGTCGACCTTCTTTCACGAATCGGCACCGCGGATGACCGCGCTCAGGGCGGATGCCAGGATACCCATTCAGGCTGCGGACGTGATCGGTCGGATACCCGCCGTCCCCGCAGGCCGGGCACCGGACGTGCCGCCGGGTCAGGAGGACCGGGCCGAACGCGGTCAGGACCGTCCACCCGTCCGGCCCGCCGTTGTGTCGCGGCCGGCCGCACCCGCAGGTCCGGGCCGGCCCGACTTTTTTCTCGGCGGCCGCGACCCGCCCGGCCAGGGCGGCGACCAGTTCCTGCCCAGTCGCCCGGGCGAGTTCGACGGCGGCGTCCTCGCACCGGGCCAGGACCTGCCCGTCCGGGGCGGTCCCGGCCAGGGCCACGAGGTCCCGCCGGCGGGCCTGGCAGACCTCGATGTACGCGGCCTCGTCCGAGGCAGCTGGAACGTGGTGACGGGGGTGGGGAGGGCATCCATGCCGGAACTCCGGGGTCAAGACAGGATTACCCAGCGTGACCGAACGACCAACCGGTGACTACCCCAACTCCGGAATCCGGAGGCGAACCCCCGTCTGCGGGCCAGCCCGCGGCCGGCGGTTTATTCTTGCCCCGGGCCGGCCGGTATGTTCAAATTCCGCGATGCACGGCCGAACGAAACCGGGCTTGGTAACCTCACGCCGACGTTCCCGGCCGTGCGACGGGGCATGGCCATGAAGAACGAGGACGTACTCTGGCGCGGGTTCGCCGTCCTGTTGGGCGGGGTGGGCGTATACCTCGCGGTCATCGGCATCGGGACCGGGGTCCACATCGCCGAGGCCGGGCTCGAAGCCGCCCTAGGGGCGGGCACCAACGAACTCTCGATCGCCCGGTGGGCCGTTGCCGCTGGCGTGTGGGTCGTCGTCGGCCGGCTGGTGCTGGCCCTCGTGGCCGGGACCTGGGAGGGGGCCAAGTCGCTGTCCGATGAGGCCAAGCGGAAGCCGGTGATGACCATCTCCGCCCTACTCGGGATCGTCGCGCTGGTCGTGGCCGATGTGTGCAAGGACACCCTGCCCGGGAACGAGCCGTGGCAGAAGAACGTCTTCAAGGGCCTGTCCGCGATCCTATTCGCGGTCGCCGGGTGGCTGTTCGACTCGAAAGAGTGGAGGTTCCGGATGGCGGCCATCTTCCTCTGGTTCGCTCTCCCGCTCGCCTTCGCCCTCGGGCTGTTCGTTGTCTCCCTGGACCAGGCCGAGGGCGCCAAGGCGTCCACCACCCTCCAAGCGTGGGGGTTCGTGGGGGCGTGGCTGGTGCTAGTCGGGTTCGTCGTCGTCTTCTCCCTCGCCGTCAGGAGGGCGGAGAACCAGGCGACCACCGAAGGGGCAGCGGGCGGCAAGTAGGGGCCTCACCCGACCGGGAACGAGCACCCGGACCAGAATCCCCTTCCGCCAGCACCCACTGACCCTCCGCGGCCGAACCACTGATTATGCAGACCCGCCTAATACGACCTGCCGGTTTGTCTAACGCGTTTCTGGTCACGCCGCAACCACAGGAAAAGAAGGGGCACTACCGTCTTCGGACAGGGGCTGGACGTCCAACCTCGTGATAGGCCGACAACGCCGGGCGGCATATTCCGGATTCCGGAACCTGTGTCGCCTGTGTGGTGAACTCCCCGTGCGTATCCTTCCCCGTAGACCCACGGCCACTCCCCAGGAGGGGATCGCCACCACCTTTCACCCGACGTGCTTTTCGCAAAGCGTGTCCTGGCCTCCTTCGCGGGATGCAGTTCGGAATGAGTTGACAAACAAGCCGCGGACAGGGTACGAACGTTGTAGTACGTTCGTACCCTGCCAGACCCCCTTTTTGGTCTCAGTTTTCGGACCGCAACCTAGCCTCCACACATCCGTTACGTGTCGTGTGCAGTGAACAAACCGGGCATTCGGGACCGAGCACGCCGTCCGGGCCGGCCCGCCGAATCCGAGAGTGAACCGTCCAGATCCTGGTCCTGTCTGCCATTGTCGGGCTTGGCTGCTGCTCGGACCGGACTTGGCCGCGAGGTGGGACTGGAGGCCGGTTCCCGCGCCGATCAACCCCCGGACGGACCGATCCTTCGCTGAGACCACCGTCGCGTCCTGGCCCGTCGATCGGGTCTGGAGCGGACCGGCTTGACCCGCAAGGATCACCGGCGAACGTCCATATCCGGTTATTGATCGGGTCGAACATCGCAAAGGGGTGACTGTGTGAGGCCGGATCAGGATCGAGTCGACAGGCGACCGCCCGAAGACTCACCAGCCGTCTCACTCGCGGGGACCGAGCGGGTCCGCCGAGTCATCCCCGATCAGGCCCGGCCCATCATCTTGGGCTGACTTGATGACAACCGGATTACGGTCGGACCGCCCGAATCCCTCGCCGTCCACGCCACTTGTTGTGGTAAACGACTCACACAGAACGGGCTGCGCGGATTGTGACGGGGCCGGTGAGATGCCCGCGCGGGGTGGATGCAGGATCGCTCAACTGACACCGACCCCCGGATCGATCACCGGTCCGACACCGGAGCCGCCAAACCGATGCCGACGACCAGACCCGTGGTACGTTCCGCCCGCCCCCGTCCCGTCCTCTACGTCCGGAGAGTCCGGGGGATGGGACGGGGCGTGTTCGCCGGCCGGGCGTTCCGTCCGCCGGACGTGATCGAGGTGTGCCCGGTGATCCGGCTGCCCGGGGTCACCGACGAGAAACGCCTCGGTGATCTCCGGCACTACGTGTTCAAGTGGGGGAAGGCCGGGGATGGGCTGGCGATCGCCCTCGGATACGGGTCGCTGTACAACCACTCCCCCCGACCCGGACGCCGCCTTCAGTCTCCGGCACGCACGGGACGAGATCGTCTTCCGGGCCGTCTGTGAGATCCCGCCGGGAGAGCAGATCCTCGTCGATTACGGGTGGGACGAGGTTGACTATGCCGCCTTCGGCCGGGGCGGTGCATCGGCGTCACCGCGGGCGAAGGCGCTTGAGTGCCGCCTTCGCCTCCTCGGCCCGGCGGCCGGCCCCGCGGGCCAGCTCCTCCAACAGCACCCGGGCGTCGGCCGTCCCGGCCCGCTCGAGCGCCTCGACCGCCCGCACCTCCCGCAACGGCTCACCGGTGAGGACCGGCCGGGTGGCCGCGGCCAGGATCCGCTGCGCCCGCTGCCGCACCTCCGCCGAGTCGGACCGGGTGGCCTGCCTCAGATCCGGGACCACCGAGTCGGCGACGGGCGTCAGCTCCTGCTCCGCCGACTCCCGCCGGGCGAACGCCGGGTCCCCGAGGTCTTGAACGAGCCCCGCCACCCTGGCGGGGTCCGGCCGCGGGAGGGGCCTGAGGTGCCGGCGGAGGAGCGACACGGCGTCCTCCGGCCGGGCGGCGAGGTGCCGAACCGCCCGGTCGGCGGCCGCGGCGTCGGCCGATCTGAGGTCCGCCCAAAGGTCCCCGGGGTCCGGCCGACCCGCGGGCGGCGTGGCGACGTCCCAGACCAGCACACTCGTGTCCGAGCTGCCGGAGAGGAGGCAGCGGCCGTCGGGGGTGAAGGCCAGCGCGGTGGCCGGCCCGTCGTGGCCCCTCAGCCGCGCCCGCAGCCCCCCGCCCGCCACCTCCCACACCCGCACCGAGTAGTCCTCGCCCCCGGCCCCGACCAGCCGCCCGTCCGGGGAGAAGGCGACGCACCGGTGCCCGTCGGTCGACCCGGGGAGCGAGAGCACCAACGTCCCGGTCTCGCCGTCCCACACCCGGACGTGCCGGTCGGACGAATAGGCGGCGTAGACGTACCTCGTGTCCGCGCTCACCGCCGCGACCCGGCGCTCGTCCGGGGACACCGCCACCGCCATCGGGTAGCCGGGGACCAGTCCCTCGAGCCGGCGGACGGGCTGGCGGGTCGCGAGGTCGAAGACGGTGACCACTGCCGGGGGCGGGTTCGCGGGGTTGATCGGCAGCCCGCCTCGCTCCTCGGCCGCCACCGCGACCCGCTTGCCGTCGGGGAAGAACGCGGCGGCCACCCCCCGCTCCGCGCCGGGAAGCGGCGGCTCCTCGCGGAGGGCCCGGGCGTCCGCGGTCCCCACCCCGCCGCCCGGCCACCCGACCCGCCCGAGGTGCTTCCCGTCCAGCGAGTACCCGAGCCACCGCGCCCCGCCGGACTTCGCGGCCGCGCGCAGGACCCGCCCGGACACCGGATCGACCACCCGGGCTGCCCCGCCGTAATCGGCCACCGCCACCTCAGTACCGTCCGGCGAGAGCGCGGCGGTGGCGGCCCTCGGGCCGTGGGTCAGCAGCACCCGGCCGGTCCTCAGGTCCCACACCCGGAACGCCGCGCCCGGCTCGTCTCCCCCGCCAGCGAGCACCCGCAGGCCGTCGGGGAACACGGAGAGCCACTCGACCGTCCCGGCCGGGCCTTCGTCGGCGACCCGCGGCCGGCCGGTGGTCGCCTCCCACAGCCGCACCCGCCTCGGCCCGGCAGTCGCCACCGTCTTGCCGTCCGGCGCGAGGCTCAGGTCGAAGAGTGACTCGCCGTCCCCCCACTCCAGGGCGGACCTACCGGTGGCCACGTCCCACACCTGCTTGCGGCCGCCCCACGCGTTCGAGAGGAGCCGCGTCCCGTCGGCCGAGAAGGTGAACGGCCAGCACCCGACGGTCGCCCCGACGAACGCCCGCACGTCCTTGCCGGTCGCCGCGTCGAGGAGCTTAAGGTGCTCCTTGTAAGCGAAAGAGGCGGCCACGGTCTTGCCGTCCGGGGCGAACGCCGCGGCCGGGAAGGCCCCCGCGGCGGGCTCGGCCCTGCCCTCCCGCTCCCAGACCAGCGCCCCGGTCGCCGGGTCGTAGACCCGGACGGCGTTCGGCTCCTGTGCCCCGTCCCGGTCGCCCGTGACGGCCGAGACGGCGAGCCGCGCCCCGTCCGGCGAGAACGCCAGGTGGGTCACCCGCACACCCCGGCCCACCTCCAGGGCCCGCAGCCGCTCGCCGGACGGCACCGCGAGCAGGGTGACCGCCCGGTCGTCGGTGAAGGCGATGACGGACCGGTCGGGAGAGAGGGCCGGTCGGGCGATGACCCCGTCGAAGAGCCGCCGGACCGGCTTCGCGGTGGCGGCGGCGTAGAGCCAGAGCCCCGGCTCCGGCTCCTTGCCGCGTGCGGACCTCGCCCCGACCGAGACGAGCAGGTGCCGGCCGTCCCGGGTGTAGGCCGCGAACGCGGGGGTGTCGAGCCCGGTGACCCGGCGGAGCTCTTTACCGGAGGCAGTCTCCCAGACCCGGATGGTCCCGTCGAAGCTGGCCGAGACGACCTCGTCCCCGGCCGGGGAGAAGGCGACGGCGTACACGGACTGGCCGTGGCGGAACCGGGCGGTCCCGAACCGGGTGACCGCCCCGGCGGGCAGCGGGTCGCCGTACCGATCGACCGCCGGTCCAGGGCGGGCGGCCACGACCGGCGGCGGGGCGACCGGCTTCGCGGGCTCACCGGGCGGGTCGGCGGCGACCGGGGCGGACATCTCGATCCCGACCCCCGCGGCGGCGACCCCGGCCGCCAGTACGACTGCGGCCAGTACCTTCCACGGCGCGAGCCCCCGGCCGACGGCCGCGAGCACCACCGGCACGGCGGCTTCCGCCCCGGCCTGGAGCGCGGTCAGGGCGGCGAGCACTGCCGACCCGGCGAACCCGCGGCGGGCGAGCCGGGCGGCCAGCTGGTCCCGACCGGCGTCGAGCCGCCGCTTCAGGGTGCTGACCGAACAGCCGAGCCGGGCCGCCGCGGCCGGCCGGGCCGCCCCTTCCCAGTAGCACAGCAGGAGAGGAAGGCGGAGCTCGTCGGGGAGCCGGGCGAGTTCCTCGGCGACGGCCGCCCGGACCTCCCGGAGGGTGAGCGCGTCCAGCGGGTCGGCCGGCGGCTCGGGCGGGTTCGCCCGGCCCTCGTGGGCGGCCCGGCGGGCGGCCGCGGTGCGGGCTTTGAGGGCGAGCCGGCGGGCGGTTTCGAACACCCACCCGGCGGCCGACTCCCGGCCGGCGACGGCCGCCGCCTTGCGCGCCAGAAGGGTGAGGGTGATCTGGGCGACGTCCTCGGCCGCGGCCGGGTACACCTCGGCGGCCACCCGGCGGGCAAGCCCGGCGTGCCGGCGGACGAGTTCGTCGAACGCGGCCGGGTCGCCGCCGGCGAGGTGGGCCCGCACCAGGTCCCGATCGGATCGGGCCGGCGGAGTGAGGCGGAGGAGGCGGGAAAGGGGAACGGGCACGGGATGACTCCGGGGGTCCTACCCAGTATGCCCGGGGCCGACCCCGGCGGGTCACAATTCCGGTTACCGGGTGCGATCCGGGGTCCGCACCCACCTGAACCGGCGAGCGCGACCCGCCGCGCCGTCTGGGATAACTGCGGCAATAACCGGCTATCAGTCAGAACCGGTCGACCAGGGTTGGCCGAACGGACAGGCCCCCGATCGCGGTCCGGCCGCGCATCAGCCGACGAACATCCCACCGGTGAACCCCGTCACGAGAGATCTCGCCCGTTTCGCCCCGCCTCGGGTAGGATCGATCCTTCCCGGTTCCTACGAGGCCCTGTCGTGCCCAGCCCCGCCCGGACCGCCGCGAACAAGAAGAACGCGCTCAAATCGACCGGCCCGAAGACGGCGGCCGGAAAGGCCCAGGTCGCCCGGAACGCACTCCGGACCGGGTTGTTCGCCCGGCTGGCCGTTGTCACCGGGCTCGGGGAGACGGTCGAGGCGTTCGCGCAGTTCCAGAACGCCGTTTCTGGCGACCTCGCACCCGCCGGCCCGGTCGAGGGGGAACTCGCGGACCGGATCGCCGTCTTGATGTGGCGATTGCGGCGGGTCGCGGTGTACGAGGCGACCGCGGGGACCTCACCGGCCACTCTCCCGCCGCATCCTGACGAGGTCGTCCCTGCCGACACCTGGAACTGTTTAGCCCCCCCGCCGGACGCTCCGACCCCCGTACACCTCGCGTACGCCCGTTTCACGCTGATCACCAGTCGGAACTCGCTAGAAGCAGCTTGTCTGGCTGCTGCGGCTCTTCTAACCCCGTCCCCCGAGGCGGAGCCGGCATCTGCGGGCGACGAGCCGGTCTTCTATCGGACTAGTGATCACATCACCGAGGTGGCAG
The DNA here is from genome assembly GCA_028288765.1 of Gemmataceae bacterium. GTDB lineage: Bacteria > Planctomycetota > Planctomycetia > Gemmatales > Gemmataceae > Urbifossiella. The sequence continues at coordinate 15,967 of JAQGHQ010000601.1, forward strand.
CGACTCTTCTCGATTGGCCGTGGGTTGTCAGGACCGACCATTGGACGGCCATCGCGCGTGGGGTCGGGGCGAAGTTCAACGCCGGGGGCGTGATCGTGTGGACCGAGACGACGCTCCAGACCGCGATCGACCAGGCGGCAAGGAACGCGGGCAGGCCGGTGGCCGAGTTCCGGGGGGAGGTGCGGGCCCACGTCGACGCCGAGCGCGACGCACTCACGGCCCGGGTCGCCGCGAGGGAGGCGGACGAGTGGGCTCTGACCGACCGGCTGTTGGGCGAGAGGATACGGGCGGCCGCCGCCGGGCTGTTCGGGGACGACGGCGTTCTCCAGCGGGTCGCGAAGGCCGAAGGGCACCTGGGCCGGGAGTTGGAGCGCGCGCTGACCCTGCTCGAACGGCTCCAGGCGGCTCGCCGGGAGAGGCCCGGTCCGGTCGGTGACGGAGCCGGCCCGGGGCTGAGGATCATTCGAGCGGTCGAGAGCAATGGGCCCGACCTCGTTGGCTTTGATTTGCCAACTCGTCTGCCTGTGGCCGAAGTCGGTTAACTGGAAGTTCACTCGCGAAAAACTGGCCAATTGGTTACAACGGGCAGCGCCGAATTGGCAGTGAAAACGGCCTCGTCAGAAGGCTGAGCCGACTACGACGTTATTTGTGAAACGGACCACTAAGCATTCGGGCCGACTGACGAGATCTAACGGGGCCCACCCATGGGAATCACTCCGCACCAGGGCGCCCGTCGAATAATCAATCCGTCCGACACCGGGTGTGCATGGTAGCATCCGGCAGAACCCATGGAGGGGGTATCTCGGCCGTCAGGAAGGAGGAGAAGGTCCCCGTGACGTGCTCTTCATCCCCCGATAACTCCGGTCCTGAGTTTGTAGTTTCGGATATAGCCCTTCGGGAAAAAATCTGCCGCTTGGTGGCCCGTGAGCGACCGGGTTTGGTCCCGACCGGCTCGGCTCTCGAGCTGATCCGCCGGGGGTTGCCCGAAGAGGCAATGCCGTCGATTACTCCGGGCATGCAGGACGCGGCGCTCCGTTCGTTGGAGCAGATCCCGGAGCCCCCCCCCGACGCAAGCACACTCGTCGAGCGTCTCGAGCAAATTTTCCGGCCGTTCCGGCCAATCCCCCGGATGTATGCCGACCCCATGCCGAGGACTCCCATCGCCCCGATCCAACGTGGCGACGGGGGGGCCTTCGAGGCGACTGTGCTCGCCGCGTTCGCTGTAGGATTTCGAGACACTCTGCAGCTCCTGAAGGGTGCAGTCCTCGACGGCTCCATGGGTCGGTGCGTCGACCGGGGGAGGGGTCAACACAGTGAGCAACGGGCAACCTCGTACATGATCACCGGGACCCCATCAGGGTGGCGAATCACTACTCCGGAAGAAGACGGAACCCTACGCCAACTACGCGGTATGAAGACCCTCATCGCACTCCTCGCAAAACCCGGCCAAATCGTCACTTACGTTGATCTGGGTGAAACGGCGGTTCTGGACGAACGATCGTCTGGAAAAGTTGTAGATGGAAAATACACCGCGGAGATCGGAGAAAAGCGGAAATGCCTCGAACAGGAGGTGGTTGAGGCACTCGCAGAGGGGAACGAGCTGGAGGCGGCCGACTCCCTGGCCACACTCGAGAGCCTAAAAAAGCTCAACCAAGCGAACAGGGACCGATCTGGGAAGGTCCGGGATCTCGACAACCGACTTACTAAAATGCGAACCCGAGTGCAAAACCGCCTGAAAATACTTTACGCTTCTATGAAGAAAGAAGGGTTGTCCGGACTCGCCCACCAACTCAAGACGCACGTCCACGCCCGGGGCAGTGGGTACACCTATGACCCGCCTCCCCCAGCCCCCGAATGGGTCATCGAAAAATCCGGGGAAATGTGAATTGTTCACGGAGTGAGGTGAAGGGTTCACGGTGCTGTCAGTGAGGGGCAGACGGTCACTGTGGCTGTCGCCCGTAGACCCGCTGACGAGGCCGTGCATGCCCCCGGTCACTACCCCTTCCGCTCTCTCGAACCTTCCCCCGCATCCCGCGGGCGCCCCCTGGTCTGTCCAGGACGCGGCCACCTTCCTTTGCGTTTCCGCTCGTCATCTCCTCCGCCTCGGCGACGGCGGTAAACTCCGGACGATCACCCTCGGCCGGCGCCGGCTCGTCCCCGACGACGAGGTTCACCGGTTGGCTCGAGCAGGCTGTTGACCCCCCGGCCGGTGCGTAATCGGCCAACCCTAACACACATTCCCCCACAGCGCCGGCCCTGCCGGCAGCGGAAGGATCGCGTCCGATGTCCCTGTCCAATGCCCTGCCCCTCCCGATGGCGGGTCCGCCCGTCGCCCGTCCCTACCCCCCCGCGGTCGAGGTGTACCCCTCGGCCGGCGGTGCCGATGCCTAGAGCCTGTCATGGACCTGGGCCGGCAGTTGGAACCCCCCCGGTGGAGCATCCGGACGACCAACGCGACCCAGTACCACCCGGCGAGCGTGGCGGACAGCCGCTCGTAGTCCCGGGCCAGCCGCCGGAACCGCCCGACCCACCCGAACGACCACTCGCTCACCCACCGCCGCGGGAGCTGCACGAACCCCTTCTTCGCTTCGTCCGGCCGGACGACCGCCAGGGTGATCTCGTGGGCCCCGGCGTCCGCCGCCGGCTGGTCCCCGGTGTACCCCTGATCCACGACCGCCAGGCGGATCGTCTGCCCGGTCGCCTCCTGGACGGCCGCGGCCAGGGCGGCCACCTGGTCCCGCTCTTGCTCCTTCCCGGTCGTCACCCGCAGGGCCAGCAGGTGCCCGAGGGTATCCACTGCCAGGTGGACCTTGGACCCGTTCTTCTTGTGCCCGTCATACTCGGCCCGGGCCCCGCTCTCCGGGGTGGACTGGAGGGTCCGCCCGTCGCAGATCACCGCGGACGGGGTCGGGTTGCGACCCGCGGCCACCCGGAGGATCTCCCGGAGGTCGTGGGTCATCTGCTCGGCAGCTTTTCGGCCGCCGTTCTCGTGAACCTGCCCAACCTATTCCGGTCGTCCCCTTGAGAAGAGAGACTGGGCCATCGGCAAAGCCAGGTCTGCCCCTGATCCCGGCTCGGCCGAGGGCGTCGAACTGACGCAGGGCGATGTAAAACAGGGACTCGGATGAAGCGCGAAGCGAACCGCCCCCGGTGCCTGGCCTCGACCCGGACGCCGCACCGGAACACGGGGCGGATGGGTTCTTCAAGATCCCAGCCCTGTTCGGCCGGTGGGCCGGGCGTTCGGCGGCACTCCTGTATCTCGGTAGGAGGTTCCCATGCGCTGGCTGCTGTTGCCAACTTGGCCGCGACCCACGTCGCGTGCGCGGCGGCCGTGGGCTGTGGGCCACTCCGGGCGACGGCTCTGATGGACCGGCGGCTGGACGCGGCCGTCCACCGGCTGACTGCGACCCTGAAGCTGTAGGCTCAGGTCCGGGTGGCGTTCTCGGGAGGGCTGGTCCCGGCGTCCTCGCCGGCGGTTGGGGTGCCCCGGTGGTATGCCAAAGAGGGCAGGAGGAGGACGGCTGCCTGACGGGTCGGGGTGGGACGAGGGGCGGTCGGTTGGCGCCCGGGGTATCTACCCGCGGTCGATATCCGGCTATCGGCCGAACGGCGGTGGCCCGGATGCCACGCGCCCGCGCGGCGGTCCCTCGGACCAGCCGGTGAGCACCCCGGTCAGCCACCCGCAGAGTGGGGTCCTCCCGCTCAACCGGGCCGCCGGGACCTCGGCCTCGGCGGGCGTCATCATGGCGGCCATCCCGGATCGTACAGGCACTCGAAGACCGCCTGGGTCTCCGACCACTCGCCGCCCGTCAGGACCTCGCCCCGGAGCGCCTGCCCGTCGTCGGCTGTCCAGAAGGGTCTCACCCGGCCGCCCCGCCGCCGCCGCGGATGCCGGCCACCAACTCGACATGCTGGAGGAAGGCGTCCACGCCCCCGCAGACCCGCACGGCCTCGGCGACTTGCCGGGCCGGTTCGCTCCCCCCGCACGACCCGACCACCCGACCGACCCATGCGATGTTCGCCAGTACCGCGGCGAGGTCTGCCGGAGGGCCCGGTGCGGCGACCGTCGGCAGTGGAGCGGGAAGCCTGTCAACTGACGGAGGCCGGGCGGAAGAAGTTCTTCGCCGCGTTCGAACAGCGGAAGGCGGCAGTGGTGACGCTCCCGATCTACGGCTACCGGATGTTGTATTCGCGGATGCTGGAGGTCCTGGCCCGGATGCTGGCGGCGTACGTCCGCGGGATGGTCCCGTCGTACACCGGGTTCACGGTGCGGTGATGGGCAGGATCGTGGCCTACGACATCGCGGACCCGATGCGGCTGGAGCGGGTCGCGGCAGCCGGCGAGGATTTCGGATACCGCAAGCACTGTCGGTCTTTTTGTGTCGCGTGTCGGCAACCGACATTGTACGCTTGCACTCTCGACTTTATGACATCATCGACCGGGAGAAAGACCAGGTTCTTTTCTTCCCGATGTGCGGGAAATGCGCGACCGCGATCGCGCCCCTCGGCCGCCCGACGAAGGCGGCCGAGCCGAAGGGCGAGGTTGTGGTGGGGTAAATCGTGCTTCTCACGAGAGTCTCTCATGCCCAACGATTCGAAGCTAACGCTTGACGTGCTGAGGGGGGCTGTCGCCGGACCGACGGCCGCATTCCGGCTGACGCTCAAACTGGATGCGGTCAGCCCGAAGGTGTTCCCGCCGACCTACGAGGGCGGGAAGTACGCCACCGAAACCCGCCGGATTAATGGCCAGGAGATACCGTGCGTCTTGCTCGACTCGGTGCCGAGCCAGGCCAACCGCATGGAACTCGCCCTCCAGGACGCCTGGGAGGGCGGCGAGATCGAACTACCGGTCGTGTCCGCCGACTTCCGGGCGGTCGAGAACCCCGGTGTGCCGAAGGTGTCGAGCCTCCAGGCCCCCCACCGGATCGCGGACGCGATCCTCCGGGACAGTTCCCTCACCGACGGCAAGAAGGTGGTCCGGTTCCGCCAGTCCGAGATCGGGAGGGAGCTCGACCTGCTCACGACCGGCTACGCCACGCCACTGTTGAAGTACGCGCCGCACTGCCTCGTGTTCGGGATGTGGGACAGCACCGGCCCCCGTGGCGGGCTCGGGGTGAAGTTTTCCCGGGCCGTCGTCTCCGAGATTATCGGCGTGAATGCGGTCGGCGGAGTCAAGACCAGCAGCCGGATCGATCCCCTCAACATCCGGGTCAATTCCGGGGTCCTCTTCAAGACCAAGGACGGCTGGTCCCTCGACGACAAGGAAGCCATCAAGGACAAAAGCAAACCCGTGAAGCTCGGGAAGGACGGGAAGCCGTCCGAGGCGAACCACGGGAACGTGACGCCGACCGTATCCGTGGGCGGGTTCACCATCGACCACGCCGAGCAGACGACGGTCCTCTCGCTCCCGGCCCTGCGCCGGTTACGGTTCCCGGCCAAACCGGGCGAGAAAAGTATTCCCGCCGCTGACACCGCCGCCCGCACCTATCTGGCCGCCCTCGGGCTGCTCGGGGCGACGCTCGCCGTCGAGGCGGGGTACGACCTCCGCTCGCGGTGCCTCCTCCGGGCCGCCAACCCGGTCCAGTGGGAGCTGCTCGGTCGGCCGGGCGAAGAGGCGGTGTGGTTCGACCTGCCGAAAGAACACGCGGTCGCGCTCTACAAGCAGGCGCTGGAGGCCGTCGTGAGCGCGCACCTGCCGATCCAGACGGAGGAGATCCTCCTCAGCCCGTCGCCGGACCTCGTCACCCTCGTCAGGAAAAGCATGGAACTGGCCGCGTCCGAGGCCGGGACGGAGGGCCGGTCCTGATGTTCGCCCTCGGCGTCGAGTTGCTGATGCGGCGGGCGGTCATCACCCGGTGGGATGACCGCGAAATGCCGGAGTGGCCGCCGCACCCGGACCGGGTGTTCATGGCCCTGGTCGCCGCCTGGGGCGAGACGGGCGAGGACCCGGCCGGCCGCGCCGCGCTGGAATGGCTGGAATCGCTTACCCTACCGGCACTGCGCGTGTCGGTCGACGCCCCCGCCCGGGCGGTATGCACCAGCTACGTGCCGGTCAACGACACCGCCGAACCGGTCCTCAAGGGAAAGGCCCTCGCCCCGATGGGCAGCCTGCCGATCGGCCGGGTGCGGCAGCCCCGCCAGTTCCCCGCCGTCGTGCCGGCCGACCCGACGTTCCATCTCGTCTGGTCGGGCGCGGAACTGCCCGCCGAACACCGCGACGCGATCGAACGGCTCTGCGCCCTGGCGACCTACCTCGGGCACTCGTCGACCCCCGTCCGGGTGTGGGTAGAATCGCGGCCGGTCGAGCCGAATCTGTTCCCGACCGACGGCGCCGCCGCGGTCCGGATGCGGGTCTTCGGCGGCGGCCGGACCGGGACCCTCAAGGCCCGTCACGACGCCGGGCTGCGGCCGGTCCCCTCGCTCTGGGCGGGCTACGCCGCGGACGCGAACCCCGCCCCCGAACCGGTCGTCGAGGGATCGTTCGACCCCGGTCTGTTCGTCTTCCGCCACGCCGGCGGCCGGACGTTCTCGCTCGAATCCTGCGGGATGGTCGCGGCAGCCATCCGCAACACCCTGATGAGCCGGTACGGACCCCACCCGCCGGAGTGGTTGTCCGGGCACGCCGCCGACGGCCCCCCGAGCCGGGCTCCGCGGCCGGCGTACCTCCCGCTCGGGTTCGTCGGCCGCGAGCACGCCGACGGCCACCTGCTCGGGGTCGCGGTCGTCGCGCCGAGGGACTTTCCGCCGGACGACGTCCGCGTGCTGTTCGATCTGCTCACCCGGCACGGCGAGAGCGAGGACATCGCCGCCGCGGGGGTGCCGTTCCTCCGGTTGCGGGTTCACAACCTCGCTCTCGCCGATCAGCTCGTCGGCGAGCTGGCGCTGGAACTCGACGAGCGACCGCCCCGCCAGCGGCCGACGACCCTGCGGCCGGAGACCTGGATCGGCCCGGCTTCCGCGTGGGCGACGGTCACGCCGGTGGTCCTCCCGCAGTTCCCCCGCCGCGGACTGTCGCCGGAAGAGGTGGTGGCCCGGGCGTGCGTGGACGCCGGCTTCCCGGAACCGGTCGCCGTTCGCACGAGCTTCGCCCCACTGCTGGCCGGGGTGCCACACTCGCGGTCGTTCCACGTCAAGCCCCGTAACGGCCGCCCGCCGCGGCCGCTCACCCACGCCGCGATCGAGTTCCCCGTCCCGGTCCGCGGGCCGGTCCTGGTCGGGGCCGGCCGGTACGCCGGGTTCGGCGCCTGTCGGCCGGTGCGGAAGGAGCAGTCGGCGTGAGCACCCTCTCCCCCGCCCGGTTCGCCGAGTTCTACAAGGCCGTCAACCAGAAACTCGACGATCCGACGTTCGGCCCGTTTCCGTGGCAGCAGCGGCTGGTCGAACGGGTCGCCGACCCGGGGCGGCACTGGCCCCGGGCCGTTGCCCTGCCGACCGCCGCCGGGAAGACCGCGTGTATCGACGTCGCCGTGTTCGCGCTCGCCTGCCAGGCCGGGCTGGGGGCGGACCGAACCGCCCCGCGGCGGATCTTTTTCGTCGTCGACCGACGGGTGGTGGTCGATCAGGCGTTCGAGCACGCGAAGAAGTTGGCGGCGGCGCTCGTCAATCCCCCCGACGGTATTCTCCGCGAAGTCGCCGGTGCCCTGTGCCGACTGGCCGGTGAGGAAGACGGCCGTCCGCTCGACGTGTACGCCCTCCGCGGGGGGACGTACCGGGAGACGGCGTGGGCCCGGTCGCCGCTCCAGCCGACGGTGATCGCGAGCACGGTCGATCAGGTCGGCAGCCGGCTCCTGTTCCGCGGGTATGGGGTGTCGGACTCGATGAAACCCGTCCACGCCGGGCTGGTCGGGAACGATGCCCTGATCCTGCTCGACGAGGCACACTGCGCCCGACCGTTCGACCAGACCGCGCGATCCGTCGAGATCTATCGGGAGTGGGGCGAGACCGACGGCCGGCCGCCGTTCCGGTTCGTGTCGATCACCGCGACGCCGGGTACGGAGCTTCCCGGGGAAGAAATCGAGCGCGATACCGAAGCGGACCGAGAGCACCCGGTACTCGGCCCGCGGATCGCGGCGAGCAAACCGGCAAGGTTGATCGTCGCCGAGAAAGCGACCGGGAAGAAGCACCAGCCCGAGCTGGTGAAGGTGCTGGCGGAACAGGCCCGCGCGCTGGCGAAGGGCGGGGCGGCGGCGGTCGGGGTGATTGTCAACCGCGTCGCCACGGCCAGGCTCCTGGCGAAGGAACTCGGCGCCGTGCTGCTGACCGGGCGGATGCGCCCGCTCGACCGGGACCGGGTAGTCGGGGAGAAGCTGGGGCCGCTCGTGTCGAACGCCGGCGGAACGCCCCCGCCGTTCGTCGTCGCCACCCAGTGCATCGAGGTCGGGGCCGATTTCGATTTCCACGCCCTCGTCACCGAGTGCGCCAGTCTCGACGCCCTGCGCCAGCGGTTCGGCCGGCTGAACCGGGTCGCCGCCCGCCCGACCGCGGCCGCCGTCGTCGTGATCCGGGGCGACCAGATCGAGGACACGAGCGACGACCCGGTATACGGGGCGAGTCTGGCGACCACCTGGACCTGGCTGAAGGCGAAAGCGGTCGACGGCGTGTTCGACTTCGGCGTGGCGGCCGTCCGGGTCGCCACGGCCGGCGAGGAGCTCGGACCGTTGAACGCCCCGGCCCCGGATGCCCCGGTCCTGTTCCCCGCCCATCTCGATTGCTGGGTCCAGACCAGCCCGGTCCCGGCCCCGGACCCCGACCCGGCGGTCTTCCTACACGGACCGAACACCAGTTTGCCGGACGTCCAGGCGGTGTTCCGCGCCGACCTCGGCGAGAACGCCGGCACCTGGGCCGAAATCGTCGCGCTCTGCCCGCCGTCGTCGGCCGAGGCCCTGCCGGTCCGGCTCGACGTGTTCCGCCGCTGGCTGGCCGGAGCCGACGGCACCGATGAGTCCGGTGACGTGGAAGGGGAAACCCGCCGCGAACCGGAGGACGACGAGCTGCCGCCGACCGATCGGCGGGCGCTCCGCTGGGCCGGCCCGGAGGCGAAGGAGACGGTGGTCGTCACCGACCCGCGGGAGATCCGCCCGGGCGACACCCTGGTGCTCCCGACCACCGCCCCGGGGGTCAACTCCCTCGGCGACTTCCTGCCCGGGCCGGACGGCCAGCCGACCGTGACCGATCCCGGCGATGAGGCGTACCAGCGGTCCCGCGACAAGGCAATCCTCCGCTGTACCCCGGGACTTCGACAACTCGCGGGCATTCCCGAATTCGCCGAGGAGCGGGACGCTGAGTTCGAGCGGGCGGTCTCAGAGGCTCTCATCGCCCTGGCCGAATCCGCACCCGAGGAATGGGTCAGGCGAGCCGCCGGGTACCTGGCTAACCCCCGGAATCGCACAGTCGATCCGCACCCGGCCGGTGGTCTCGTCGTCACCGGCAAGAGTCGTCTGTTCCAGTTCGACCCTACCTACCTCGACGACAGCGAGCCGGCCGAGTCGTTCCGGGGACGGGCGGTATCGCTCGTCGAGCACTCCTGCGGCGTGGCTCACTACGCCACGCGTTTCGCCGAAGGGTCCGGGTTGCCCGCCAAGACGTATACCGTCGCCGGCCTGTATCACGACCTCGGCAAGCTCGACCCGCGGTTCCAGGCGATGGTGAAGCAATCGTCCCCGCGGACCGCGGTGGGCGTGCCACTTGCCAAGTCCGCCAAGTCACCCCGGTCGAAGCAGGAGCGCGACGAGGCCCGTCAAGTCCACCGCTACCCGCCCGGCGCCCGGCACGAGCTCTTGTCCACCGCGATCGTGGGCAAGCAGACGTCCGACGACTTGCTCCTACACTTGATCGCGACCCACCACGGCTTTGCCCGACCCTTCGTGGAGCCGATCGACGACGAAACCGACGTGCCGGGACATTTGGTGCGACACGAGCTGTTGGGGCTTTCGTTTCCGGATCATTCGCCGAAGCAAGACGTCGCCACCTGGAACATCGAACTGCCCGAGCGGTTCTGGCGGGTGGTTCGCGCATACGGTTGGTGGGGGGCGGCGCACCGGGAGGCCGTGTTCCGCCTTGCCGATCATGCCCAGAGCCGGGCGGAGCAGGATGTCGAAGAACGTGCGGCGGACGCGAAGGCGGAGGACATTTCGCCGCCCCCTCTCCAGCCGTTCGCCGCGTCGCAGAGGCTGCACTCGATTCCATGCACCGGACTCGACGGGTCGAACCCCCTGGCGTTCCTGGCCGCCCTCGGGACGCTCCGGGTGTTGACTGACGCCGCGAGTGGCTCCCCCTGCCCAGCCTGGCTGGCCGGCGGCGTTCGGTTGTCATGGGGCGTGCCGAGACGTCCCACCACTCCCGTGCTTCACCTCGCGGAATCGGTCGACGCGGCCGAACTCTCGCGGTTTCTGGCCGAGTGTATGGGCCGGGAACTCGACACCCACCCGGCCCGGCGCGCCGTCGCCCTCGTGTCGGCCGGTGGGGACGAGCCCGGCCTGCTCACCGAACTCCGACCCGGCGCGACCGCCGGCCAACGTGCCGAAGCCGACTGGGTGGCCGCGCTATGTTCGTCCCTCGCCCCCGAAGCCGCCAGCCAGCTGCTCATGGTCCGGCGGGATTACCTCGACGGGAACGTCCGGAGTATCCTTCGTCGGACGACCGACAGCCATATTCGCTGGAGCCTCTTTCTCCCGTGGGACTACGCCGACGCACTCGACAACCAATCGCTCCACTGGGAACCGAGCGAAGATCGGCGCCACGCCTACCAGTGGCACCAACCGAACGGCGACCCCACCCGAAAACAGCGCGGCGGGATGCTCGGGGCGAATCGACTCGCCGTCGAGGCCTGGCCGCTGTTCGTCTCGGTTCCCGACCCCGAACGGCGGCTGCGGACCCGGGGGTTCACTGGCACCCGGGCGAATAACACATCCTGGACGTGGCCGCTCTGGCGGGGAGCGATCTCACTCGAGGTGGTCGCCTCGGTGCTCGCCCTCCGCGTCCTGCAAGACCCGCAGCCGGATCCAGCCGGCTTGCGGGCGTTCGGGATTCTCGGGGCGTTCCGGTCCCGACGAATACTTGTCGGAAAGACGCCGAATCTGACACCCCCGGCCGCGGTCTGACTCGCCCGTCCGATCGAGGGACACGTCAGAGCGGGTCAGGGACCTGATCTGGGACTATGGGCTTTTGGGAAACGATAGCGGCGTGGGTCACGACGGTGTATTCTTCAGCGACGGTTCAACCCTGCGGCCTCCCTCGTGAGCAGCTGGACCTCGTCAGCACTCGAACGGGCCGTTGAGTGGTCCGAGCGATTAGGCGGTGAAATCGAGCAACGGCCAAGACCGGGATGCAAGATCTTTGACAACTTGTGGATCGATCGAGGTTCCAGATCCGCTCCCGCTCGCGGGCCGGAACCCGTTTGAAAGCAGGTGCTTATCCGTTAGGGTGGACGAGCCATTAAGACTCGGCCGGGCGATCGAGACCGACCGCTCGCGGAGGAGCAACCATTCTCTTCCACCAATGGCATTTGCGGCATGAGCGGGTTCTCCGCGGCCCCAGGTCGCGGCCGAATTGAAGCGCGTCGATCCCGATCGTGTTGGCGACCGCAACGATGCCGGTTCTCCGCGGCCCCAGGTCGCGGCCGAATTGAAGCGGCGAGGTCGTTGCCAAGTTGACGTTGGCGAAGTCGTTGGTTCTCCGCGGCCCCAGGTCGCGGCCGAATTGAAGCAACTACACGCAGGCCCTTCAGTTCTTGCTCGCGGGGCGGTTCTCCGCGGCCCCAGGTCGCGGCCGAATTGAAGCGCGTTGGTACTCGCCTGGTAGTTGGCCACCACCTCGGTGGGGTTCTCCGCGGCCCCAGGTCGCGGCCGAATTGAAGCTGATCCCAATGAGCTTATCAATGAAAGCGATGGTGTCGGTTCTCCGCGGCCCCAGGTCGCGGCCGAATTGAAGCCCGAATGTGTCGTTCATGTTGCCCATCCGATGAGTAGGGTTCTCCGCGGCCCCAGGTCGCGGCCGAATTGAAGCAGTATCGAGCTTCGCTACCCGTTTATCAACTGGACAGGTTCTCCGCGGCCCCAGGTCGCGGCCGAATTGAAGCGGTAATGGTAACCTCGTCAACTACACAGTAACGCTCGAAGGTTCTCCGCGGCCCCAGGTCGCGGCCGAATTGAAGCCGGCAGACGGTCCAGTGCCAGCCGGCGGGGACCTGGATGGTTCTCCGCGGCCCCAGGTCGCGGCCGAATTGAAGCTTGTCCGTCCCGGGCAGGGCGGCCAGGATCGTGACCGGTTCTCCGCGGCCCCAGGTCGCGGCCGAATTGAAGCATTCGCGTCCCAATATGGGGTCCTTGGGCTGCGAGGTTCTCCGCGGCCCCAGGTCGCGGCCGAATTGAAGCAACGCACCAGAAGTCGTCTGACAACGCCGCATCCAGGACGGTTCTCCGCGGCCCCAGGTCGCGGCCGAATTGAAGCCGGCCGGGCTTCTTGTGCAGTCACCCGTCAATTGCCTGGGTTCTCCGCGGCCCCAGGTCGCGGCCGAATTGAAGCCGGAACTGACCTGAGACTACCATGAACGACCTGTACCGATGGTTCTCCGCGGCCCCAGGTCGCGGCCGAATTGAAGCCTCGTCGCCTTCCTCCTTCTTAATGGGCAAAATGCCCACGGTTCTCCGCGGCCCCAGGTCGCGGCCGAATTGAAGCATCCACGAGAACACCCCTTCGACCCGCGACGACGCCGGTTCTCCGCGGCCCCAGGTCGCGGCCGAATTGAAGCCCAGCGGGTCTGGTACTCGCCGTGCCCTTCCACGGTGCAGGTTCTCCGCGGCCCCAGGTCGCGGCCGAATTGAAGCCGTCCCGCCAGCTGATGCCTTCGAAATCGAGTGCTTCGGTTCTCCGCGGCCCCAGGTCGCGGCCGAATTGAAGCCCGACCCCCAATCACTGGCCGACATCCCCCACATAGGGGTTCTCCGCGGCCCCAGGTCGCGGCCGAATTGAAGCGCGATGGTCACGTACAGGACGACCGCCCCGGCCGTCGGTTCTCCGCGGCCCCAGGTCGCGGCCGAATTGAAGCGCCGAACAGCCGCAATCATCCGACCGAGAAGCCGGTCGAGGTTCTCCGCGGCCCCAGGTCGCGGCCGAATTGAAGCTCATACGCGCAACAGCTCCTCCTCCCGTACCGGGCCGTTCTCCGCGGCCCCAGGTCGCGGCCGAATTGAAGCGACGGGGTTGGTCACGGCGCCCCCTTGAGTAGCAGAGTTCTCCGCGGCCCCAGGTCGCGGCCGAATTGAAGCCGTCAGATGGTCGGCCTCGCCCCGCTGCCGGATCGTGTTCTCCGCGGCCCCAGGTCGCGGCCGAATTGAAGCGAATGGTCACCACCTGGAGCCGTGTAAGGCCCACGGTTCTCCGCGGCCCCAGGTCGCGGCCGAATTGAA
>JAQGHQ010000093.1 GCA_028288765.1 Gemmataceae bacterium
TGCCGAGGTCGTTCGCCTTCTCCTTCGGGATGTCCCCGGCCCGGACCGCGTCCAGCACCCCGTGGGCGATCCCGGCCTGGACCGACCCCATCAGGATGCCCGTGTACCGTGCGTCCTTCACCGTCACCTTGCTCACCATCAGCGTCGCCGGCCGGACCTGGACGTCACTGTTCAGGATGGCCCACACCCGGGTGTGGCCCTTCACCTGGTCCCCGATCAGCTTCGCCAGCGCATACCCGACCGGCCCGTCCAGCTCCCCGATCACCACCTCCGGCTCGGCACAGAGGTAGTCCTTGTCACCCTCGACCAGGGCTTCCCCAGTCCGCATAACGATCCGCTCGGCCATTTGATGTCCCTTTCCGGATAATGGGTGCGGAGCGATCCGCTGCCGGGCATTGTCGGATTCCGGCCGCCCCCGAACAGGGGCGGGTCGCCGGGGCGGCCGTCATGTTGTTCGCGAACCCTCTCCTTCTGTTCGGCCTCGCCGCGGCGGCGATCCCGCCGCTGGTCCACTTTTTCAGCCGCCGGCGATACGACGAGGTCGACTGGGGGGCGATGCGGTTCCTCCGGTTGAGCCCGAAGTCGCGGCGGAAGTTGCTGGTCGAACACTGGGTCTTGATGGCGGTACGGATGGCGGTCCTCGGGCTGCTCGCGGTCAGTCTCGCCGGCCCCGCCGTCCGGAGCACACTCTTCGCAAGGGCCGAAGACCGCCGGGCCCGCAGCACCGTGCTCCTGATCGATCGGTCGGCGAGTATGGGACATCGACCCGCCGGAGACGTGGCGAAGGAGTGGGCCGCTACGTTCCTGGCCCAGGCCCGACCCGGCGACCGCGTTGCGGTGTTCGCCGTGAAGGGCGACGTCATCCCGGTCGTGGCCTCACTCACGGCCGAGACCGACCAGGTGCGGGGCGCGCTGGAAATGCTCCCCGCGCCGCGAGGCTCGGCGGACTGGCCCGCCGCCGTCGAGGCCGCGGCCCGCTTGCTCGAATCCGCACCGGACGAGCGGGAAATCGTTGTGCTCACGGACGGCCAGCGGTTCGGCTGGGCCGACAGCGAAGCCCTGGCCCGGTGGGAGATCTTCTCTCGAAAACTCGCCGCCGAGGGGAAATCATTGCCGCGGGTGTGGGTGGTAGATACCACCACCGACCGGCCTGCGACCCCGGCCGGGGCGATCCTGAAGCCGATTACGGCGAACCGCATGGTCTCCTCCGCCGGCACCGCCGTCACCTTCGAGTCCGGTATCCGCCGGAGCGGTCGCCCCGGTGAACTCCCCGGGCTCAGGCTGGAAGTCGACGGCCGATCGGTCGGGGACGTTCCACTTCCACCGACGGCCGCGGGCAGTGGGGACGTCACCGTTCCTTTCTCGCGCCGGTTCGCCCCCGGCCCACACCTGATCAGCCTCCGGACCGAGACCGATCGGCAAGACTTTGCCCTGGACGTGGTCCCGACCATCCCCATCCTGGTGGTCGACGGCGAAACCCGCCCGGACGCGCGAACGTTCGGGAGCGATTTCCTCCGGGACGCACTCGCCCCGGCGAAAGATCCGTCGCCCGCGTTCGCGGTCCGAACGGTGCCGGTATTACAGTTCACCTCCGCAACGCTCACGCAGACCGAGAAGGCACAGGGGTCTGCGCCCCGCGTGCTGATCCTGGCGAACGTCGCCACCTTGTCCCCGGAGCAACTCGCCGCGGTGGAACGGTTCCTGGCTGACGGCGGCGGCCTGCTGGTCGCCCCCGGGGACCGAGTCGAGGGCGACCGGTGGAACCGCGTGGCTTATCGGAATGGCCGGGGGTGGCTCCCTGCCCGATTCGTCGAGGTCGTGGGGAACGAGTTAGACCCGCTTTCGGCCCAGAACCCCCGAACCAGTGCGTTCGAGCACCCCGCCGTTCGGACGTTCCGAACGGAGCTGGCCGGCGGGCTGCACACCGCACGCTTCCCGCGGTACTGGAGGCTCGAACCTGACCCCGCCCTCCCACCCTCGGCGATACTTGGCCCGATGGCGAACGGCGACCCGTTCCTGGTCGAGAAGCCGATAGGCGGTGGACGAGTGGTCCTGGCCGCGGTTCCCCTGGATAACAGCTGGCGGACGAACCTGATCACCCTGCCCGACTTCGTTCGGTTGAGTCACGAGCTCGTGTATTACCTGGCCGGCACGACTGGATCCGTGCTGAACCTGGCCCCGGGCGAGCTGATTGTTTTTCGCCCCCGGGACGGGGAACCGCCAGCCCCGGTGACGGTTTCTCGGCCGGACGGCACGTCCACCGTCATCCCGGTCCGGGCGTGGCCGGCAATGTTCGAAGGAACGCGGGACCCCGGCGCCTACAAGCTGACCACGGGGAACGGGCGCGTGCGGTACTTCGCGGTCCGCCCCGACCCGCGCGAAGCAGACCTGACACCCGCCGACGAAGCCGATCGCGCGAAGGTTGCCCAGCTGCTCGGGCGGGTGGAATACGTCTCCACGCCCGACGACCTCCGTGCCAGGCGCGGGCGTGGGCCGGTCACCCAGGAGTTCGGCGG
Organism: Gemmataceae bacterium; assembly: GCA_028288765.1. Lineage (GTDB taxonomy): Bacteria > Planctomycetota > Planctomycetia > Gemmatales > Gemmataceae > Urbifossiella. Next base: position 2,517 of record JAQGHQ010000093.1, read on the forward strand.
GCTGGTGCTGGTGGCGGTGCTCGCCCTGCTCGCGGCCGAGTTGTGGTACTCTCGGAAGCTGGCCCGCCGCGATGGTTGACCGACTCCGGGCACAAGTCTCCGATCCCGTGACGATAAGATGCCCGGGTCGAAGTACCTGTGCCACGAGAAGAACACCCGGCCCTCAATGCTCACCTTTCCCATCCCGTTCGCCCCCGCCAGGCTCGACTTCGCGCCGCCGTTCGCGTTCCTCCCGACGTCCCTGCAAGTTGTCGCGGTCCTCGCCGTACTCGCGGGCTGCGTCGTCCTGCCGGTCTGGTTGTACCGCGTCGAGCTACGACGAGTCTCTCGCGGGGTCGCTCGCGGACTGCTCGGGCTGCGAGTAGCGACAGTCACCGCGCTGGTCGTCCTCCTGACCGGCAGCCCGGTCGTCGTCCGGGGGGCGCGGGAGACGGTGCCGGGTCGCGTGCTGATCGCCGTTGATGTGTCCGACAGCATGCGCGTGACCGACCCGGACCGGCCGGTCGGGGACAAGCTCAGGATCGCGCGGGCGCTCAAGCTCCACGACGGCATCGCCCCCGACGAATACCTGGACGACTGGATTCGAGACGTGGACCGGGATGGGATACCCCACTTCCCGCCCCCGGGTACGGACGCGGGCGTCGCCCGCCGGGCCATGTTCGACGAGATCGTACGCCAGGCCGACACCCTCACCCGGGTGCAGGCCGTGGGTGGCGCCCTCACCCCCGACGGGGCCGCGCTCGTCGACCGCCTGAAGGCCGCGCACGCGGTCGAACTCATCGGCTTCGGGCAATCGCCGACCGACCTGCCGACGGACCCCGACGGGCTACGGGCTGCGCTGACAGCACGGTCTCCGGAGACTGCCTTTACCGACCTGAAAGTGCCTCTCTTACGGGCAACCGGCGTTCTTGGAGATCATCCCCTTGTCGGCGTCGTTGTCTTGACCGACGGCCGCCACAACTGGGGGGAACCGCCCGTCGCGCTGGCCAGGGCCCTCGGTGAAAAGGAGATTCCGGTATTCCCGGTGAACGTCGCGCCCCGCCACCCGACCCCGGATGTCGCCGTCGTGGCGGTGAAACCGGCGGTGTCGACAGTCTGCCGCGGGAGTTCGGTCCCGGTCGTGGTCGAGGTCCGGATGACCCGGTGGCCCGCCGGGAGGGTCGAGGTCGAATTGAAACTGCCCGACGACCCGCCCCTCCGGCAAACGATCCGGCACGACGGAGCCGACCGTGTCCACGAGATCACCTTCCACCCGAAGTTCCATCGGCCCGGGACCCAGCTGCTGACCGCCGCGGCGAGACCGGAGCGTCCGGACCCGCGCCCCGAGAACGACACGCGGACCGCGCGGGTCACCGTCGTCGAATCCAAGCCCCGCGTGCTACTGGTCGACGGCGAGGCGCGCTGGGAGTTTCGATACCTGCGCGCCGCGCTGGCCCGGTCGAAAGATCCGGAGCTGGAAGTGAAGGCAGTCGTCTTCCGTCAGCCGCGGATCGGCAACACGCCAGACCCTGACGCCGAAAAAGCCGGCCTCCCCGCTCTTACACTTCCCGACGAGCCCGACGCTTTCACAACCTTCGACTGTGTGATCCTCGGGGACGTGACCGCCGAGCAGTTTCCGGCCAAGGACCGCGAGCGGTTGGAGAAGGCCGTTTCCGACGGTGGGGGCACGTTGATCGTCGTCGCCGGGAAGCGGTCCGTCCCGGTCGGGTTCGCCGAAGAGGTCTCCGAGCTCGACCCGCTCCGGAAACTGCTTCCTCTCAGGACCGCCCGCGTCTTCGCCCCGGCCGACGGGTTCCGCCCCGAGTTCACGCCAGACGGACGACGAGCCTGGTTCCTTCGGCTCGGTGATACGGCCGAGGACGACCGGACTGTGTGGGACGGCTTCCCCACTCATGCATGGGGGGCTATCGGGGAGGCCAAGGACGGGGCGGAGGTACTCGCCTGGGCGAATGACCCAACGGCGCCTCCGCCCGATCCCAAGAGGCCGCCGGACCGGCAGGCGGCGCTGATCGCGCGACAGAATTACGGGTTCGGCCGGGTGCTGTACGTCGGGTTGGACAGCACCTGGCGGTGGCGGTTCAAGGCGGGCGAAGAATACCACCACCGGTTCTGGAAGCAGGCAGTCCAGTGGGCGGTCGCGGGGCGGGTATTGCCCGCCCAAAACCCCGAGGGTACGGTCCGATTCGGCACCCGAGAGTCTACTTACGGGGCCGGGCAAGAGGTTGAGTTCGTCCTGCGGACGACGGATGCGGTCTCGCACCTGACACCGAACGCGGTGCCGGCGGTCAGGCTGATCCGGCTCGCGAAGGGGGGCGGGCAGGGAGAGGCGGTGGTCGGGGTTGTTCCGCTCCAGCGGCCTGAGGGCCGTCCGCGAGAACTCACTGCCCGGTTCCGCGATCTGCCGCCGGGGCGCTACGCGGTCGAGCCCGAAATCCCCGAGTGGGTGGACCACTTGCGGGGACCGATGAGCGCGGCCGGAGGACCACGGCGCCTCCGCTCATCGTTCGAAGTCCTCTTCCCCGAATCCGACGAGTTGACGGAGCTGGCCGCGAACCTGCCGCTGCTGGAATCACTGGCGAAGGAGAGCGGCGGGCGGGTGTTCGACCTGTCGAGCGTGGACGAACTCGCGACTCTGTTCACGTCCCGGGCGGCGGTGAAGGAGTACGAGGTCGCCACTCCGCTCCGGCGGTCGTGGTGGACGCTCGGCCTCATCGCTCTGTTGCTCGCCACCGAGTGGGTCATCCGCAAGCGGTCGGGGCTGGCGTGAGACGAGATGATCTCGTCCGGAGCGCCCGGGCGGCTCCGGGCGTTGCCCGCCGATCGCAGGGGTTGGGTCGGCCCCCGGTCTCCCGTCCGGGCCCCGTTTCCTTTCACCAGAGACGAGATGAGTCCGACCAGGAGGATCGCGATCAGGATGAGCAGTACGAGTCTGGCGATCTTCCACCAGCTCCACGGCCGTTCGCCGGCAATCTTGCCCGTCCGCCCGTTGATCAGGATGTGGAACAGCCGTTCCAGGAACCGGTAGTTCGCCACCCATATGGGCAGGAGCAGGTGCTTGAAGGTGACGGCGAGGTACCGCGTCTTCTTGGTCTCGATCCGCTGGTGGTCGCCGCCGATGTCCCGGCGGATCAGGTTCATGATCTCGGGCTCCATCAGCTGTTTCGCCTCGCCGAACCCCTCCGCCAGCCCGACCGCGTACCGCTCCGTCTTGAACCCGCTCAGGAACTCGGCCCGGAACGGCTCCAGGTGCGGCAAGTCCCACGGCTCCAGCCACGACGCGAGATGGGGCGGTATGCTCTTCGAGCCGCACACCAGGACGTCGTCGAAGAAGTGTTGGACCTCTCCCGACACCGGGTACCAGCGCGTTCTCGTGACCGTCCGGGTCTTCGTGACCATATTCCCCTGGGGATCGCGTTCGGTGTAGGTCTCCACCTCCTGGTAGTCGTCGCCCCGTTCGCCGCGGTAAGGGGTGTACGTCATCGCGTCGTACGTCCAGTACGGGACGTACACCCCTGAGAGCTGGCCGAGGTTCGCCGCCGTACTGAGTTCTGTCGGGGCGAACCACAGGCCGGCCAGCCACCGACTGAATGACTCCCGCGCACCCCGCAGGTCGACCCGGAACGGGACCAGGGATTCGGGCGGGATCATCCCGGCCGCGGACTCGGGCTTGTTCTCCAGGTGGGTTCCACAGAACGGGCACTTCTCCGTCACCATCTTGTCTTCGAGCAGCACCGTCGCCCCACACCCGGTACACCGGACCTGCGTCGCCCGGCCGGCAATCACCGCCCTGCCGCCGGCCTCCTGCCGGCCCAGGTACTCGTCGAAATCTCGCTCGACCACCGCTCCATCGGCGCCGGGGCCCGGGACTGCGGACGTGTGACCGCAATAAGGGCACTTGAGAGCCCGCGTCCGCGGGTCGAACTCGACCTTCGCACCGCATTCCGGACACGGGAACAGCCGACCACCCGGCGGGCCCTTGGTGAGCGAGGGCGGCTTGTCGGCCGGCGGGAGCGGGAGCAGGGCGTCAGGCATGGAAGAGTTCGGAGAAGGGGGAACAATCCGGAACAAGCTCACGCAAAGGCGCAAAGTCGCAAAGAGTTCAATCAAATTAAGTCTAAACAGTTGTCTTCTTGGCGTCTTTGCGACTTTGCGTGAGGCCTTCTTCCTCACCCCGGAAGCGGCGGCGGGGCGTTCGCGAACAGCGATTGAAGTTCCGGGACCGTGTCGGCCGCCACCCAGTTCGCCATGCCCTGCCTCCACACCAGCGTACTGCGGGTAATCTTCCCGTCCCGGACGTGCGCCTGGAGGGCGGGCAGATCGAACGGCCCGGCGGCGGCCCCGTCGATCGCCGCGTGATACGCCGCCGCGGCCGGTAGCGGCGGGGGGCCGCCGGGCGACTGCGTATTCCCCGGCGTTACCTGCCCGGGGGCGCCGGCCGCACCGGCAATCGCTCCCGCCATTTGCTGCCCGACGGCCACGCCGGCCCCAATGCCTGCCCCCAGCCCGGCGATCCCGCCCGGGTTCTGGGCCGCATCCCGGATCGCCTCGGCCGACTGAAACTTCGTGTACTGGTCGAGGTTCCCGAGGATTCCCATCTGGCTCCGCTTGTCGAGCGCGGCCTCTACCTCCGGGGGGAGCGAGATGTTCTCGACAAAGAACTGCGTCAGGCTGATCCCCATCTTCGTCAGTTCCGGCGCGATCCGGTCGAGCGCCAGCTTGCTCATCCGCTCGTAGTTCCCGGCCAGGTCGAGGATCGGGATGTGCGCCGACCCGATCACGTCCACGAACCGGGAGACGATCGCGTTGCGGAACTGGTTCGTGACCTCGTAGGCCTCGAACGACGGATCGGTGGCGACGAGCTCGCGAAGGAATGTCGCGGGCTCGGTGACCTTGAACGCATAGGTGCCGAACGCCCGCAGCCGGACCGGTCCGAACTCCGGGTCGCGCATCATGACCGGGTTCTGGGTGCCCCACTTCTGGTCGGTCCACTGGCGGGTAGAGATGAAGTACACCTCGGCCTTGAACGGCGACTCGAACCCGTACTTCCACCCGAGGATGGTGGACAGGATCGGCATGTTCTTGGTGTCGAGGGTGTACGTGCCCGGGCCCTTCACGTCGGCGAGCTGGCCTTCCTTCACGAAGGCCGCCGCCTGCCCTTCCCGGACGACCAGCTTCGCCCCGTTCTTGATCTCGTTCTTGTAACGGGTGAACCGGTACGACAGGATCTCGCTCTGCCCCGGCTCGGTCCACTGGATGATGTCGATGAACTCACCGGTGATCCGCTCCCACAGGCTCATGACCTGCCTCCGTCAGAAAGATTTGCGGGAACGGGTATTGTGCCAGCCCCGGTGGCAGCGCGGCAACCGAAATAGCCCGTCCGGAGTGGGAGTCGTCGGCTGAACCTCGGGATTGTCGATCACGCGAAGAGGTTGATCGGTGACCGTGCAAGGAAGACGTGGTGAAACCCGAAGCTCGAGCAGAACCCTGTCAATCATAACGGGCGTTCGCCCGCAACACCGATCACGACAGGTGCGAACCACCCTCCGCCAACGAACCCGAATTCGGGTTCGGGCTCTCGCGGCGACTTGAGGGGTTCACCGTCCCTTCCCGAGCCGCTGCCGAAACCCGCATTAGCGGCCGACCCCGCCGGGCCGGTCGATGTAGGTTTTGGGGCCGAGCTCGCGGTCGTCCTCGAAGAGGGGGTTCCGCTCGCGGGCCCGCTGCTTTTGTTCGTCGATCGTGTATCCCGGCAGGTCCGCGCGGTCACCGCGGCGGTTCTTCTGATACACCTCGCGCGGCCCCTCGTACCGGGAGCACGCGGCCAACCCGAGCAGGGGAAGTAGGAGCAGCATCCGTCGCATCGTCGGGCTCCGGAAAGGCCGATCGGTTCCGTCCACCGGCCATTATCGCCCTCGTCCGGGCGGAGGCTCGCGGCCAGTTTCGACCAGTCGTCACCGGCTCTTGATCACGGGCCGGCTAATCCTGCTGGATTACCCAGTCTCCCGGCCCACGACGGACCACCCCGCCTTGAGCCCGGCTGGCCGGCCTAATACCATATCTTTGACCTTCCCACCAACCCTGTTCCTGCCAACCGGTCGGGCACCTTCGCCTCGTGGTTGGGACTCGCTCCTCCGACCACCGAGGGGGGTTTACCCATGGTTGCCCGAAATCGCCAGTCCTACGAGTACTCGGACGACATCTTCGACAACACCCGGATGACATTCGGGGATCACATCGAGGAACTCCGCAAGCACATGCTGCGGGCTATCTACGGCCTGCTCGTTTGCCTGGTCATCGGGTTCATCCTCGACGCGATCGGGGAATCGGTCGGGAACAAGAACATCGGGGTCGGCAAGCCGATGCTCGCCATCATCACCGACCCGGTCGAGTCGCAGGTCCGGGATTTCTACAACCGGCGGAACGAGAAGGCCGCGCGGGAGAAACTGTCCGCGCTCACGAACACGCCGGTGGACGAGGTCGACGAAATCCGGAAGAAACTCACCGACCACGAGAACAACCTGACCTCCCTGACCGCCGACGAGCGGCAGAAACTGCTCGGGGCTCCGGAGCTGATGCCGGTGGTCGTCCCGGCCGAAGCCTTCTACCCGGTGTTCGGTCAGCCGAAGGAGGGGGCCCCGAAAGAGATCGCGTTCAAGATGCAGGTCTACCCGGCCCACCTCAGCTACCTGAGCAGTAAGGGCGAGAGCCTGCTCGAAAGCAAGCAGTACCTGACCACGCTCAGCGCCCAGGAGGCGTTCGTCGTCTACTTCAAGGTGTCGATCATCTGCGGGATCATTCTGGCGAGCCCGTGGATCCTGTACCAGTTCTGGGCCTTCGTCGGGGCCGGGCTCTACCCGCACGAGAAGAAGTACGTCTACGCCATGTTCTGGCCGAGCATTCTCCTGTTCCTCGGCGGCGTGCTCCTGTGCCAGTTCTTCGTCCTGCCCGGGGCGGTGAAAGCCCTGCTGAAATTCAACGAATGGCTCGGGTTCGACCCGGACATCCGGCTGAACGAATGGCTCGGGCTGGCCCTCATCCTGCCGCTCGTGTTCGGGATCTCGTTCCAGACCCCGCTGGTGATGATCGCCCTCAACCGGATCGGGATGTTCACCGCCCAGGATTACCTGAAGAAGTGGCGGTACGCCTGCTTCATCCTGGCGGTCTTCGCCGCGATGATCACGCCCACCCCGGACGTGGTCACGATGATGTACCTGTTCGTCCCGATGTTCGGGTTGTACCTCGCCGGGATCGTGTTCTGTTACTACTTCCCCGGGGTGCTGCCGGACGAGGAAGAGGTCCCGGCCGAAGAGATCGCCGTCTGATCTTTGACCGAACCCGCGGTGCGTTCCGCACCCGGCGGGAGGGGTCTTGGACCTCGGATCGCGTCCATCTCGTCCGCCCTTCACCGGCGGACGAAATGGCTACTCCCCGGGCTCCCCGCGGACCTCATCGACGACTTCGGGAGGGACGAAGAGGCCGGTCTGATTGCCGTCTCCCCTCACCGGAGGGGTTGGATCGCCCCTTCCTCCGTTTCATCGAAGAATGTCTCTACCCGACCCTGCGAACCCGACCGTCTTCCTCGTGGGTGCCGGTCCCGGCAACCCGGGACTCCTCACGCTCCGAGCCGCCGAGGTCCTCGCCCGCGCCGACCTCATACTGTACGATCAACTCGTCCCGCCGCGGATCCTCGACCTCGCCAACCCCGCGGCCGAGAAGGTGTGCGTCCGAGACCTGCCCGGCCAGCACCCGGACAAGTACCCCCACATCCATCAGATCCTGATCGAGAAAGGGCGGGCCGGCAAAACGGTCGTCCGGCTCAAAGGCGGCGACCCGCTCGTGTTCGGCCGCGGGGGGGAGGAGGCGGAAGCCCTCCGGTCGGCCGGGGTCGGGTACGAGATCGTGCCCGGGGTCACCGCCGCCCTCGCGGCCGGGGCGTTCCTCGAGATCCCGCTCACCCACAGGAATTACGCCAGTGCGGTCGCCTTCGTCACCGGGCACGAGCTCCCGAACAAGACCGGGAACCTGCTCGACTGGAAGGCCCTCGCCGTGTTCCCCGGTACCCTTTGCATCTACATGGGGGTGGCCCGGCTGCCGGTCATCGTCGCCGAGCTGCTGAAACACGGGAAAGACCCCGACACCCCCGCCGCGATCGTCGAGCGGGCCAGCACCGGCGACCAGCGGGCAGTCCAGACCCGCCTCGCCGATCTCGAAGATGCCCGCCGCAACGCCGGCCTCGAAGCCCCGGGGCTGATCATCATCGGCGACCCGGTGGCCCACCGGCCGCCGCACTCGTGGTGGGAGGCACGGCCCCTCTTCGGCCGGCGGGTCCTCGTCACCCGGCCCGCGCACCAGGCCGGTGAAATGGTGCGGAAACTCGAACACCTCGGGGCGGTCGTTTACCGGATGCCCGCGGTCGAGGTCCGCGAGCCCGCCGACTTCGGCCCGGTCGACCTGGCCCTCGACCAGATCCGGCGGGCCGAGTGGGACTGGGTGGTGTTCACCAGTGCGAACGGCGTCCACGCCCTGCTCCGCCGACTCGACGCCCTGGGCAGGGACCTCCGCGCACTCGGCGGCGTCAAGCTTGCGGCGATCGGCCCGAAGACCGCCGACGCCTTGCGGGAATACCGGCTCCGCGCGGACGTGGTCCCGGACGCGACGTTCTCGTCCGAAGGACTGGTCGCGGCCCTCCGCCCGCACGTGGGAGGGACGCGGGTGCTGCTCGCCCGGGCGAACCGCGGCCGGGATTTGCTCCGGGATGAGCTGGGCCGGGTGGCGGCCGTGGAACAGGTGACCGTCTACGACCAGGTCGACTCCGTCGCCCCGGGCGCGGGCGTCCTCGATCACCTCCGGCGTGGGGAAATCCGGTACATCACCCTGCCGAGTTCCCGGATCGCGCAGAACCTCCTCGGCGCGTTCGACGAGACGATCCGCGACCGGGTCATACGCGGGGAGGTCCAACTGGTAGCGATCAGCCCGGAGACGGGGAAGGCAGTACGCGAGATGGGCTACCCCGTCGCCGCGGAGGCGATCGAGTTCACGGCCGACGGGCTGATCGAGGCGGTCGTGAAGCTGGCAAGACGGGACGCCGGCTGACGCGAGGAAAGGGTTTCCTTCAGCGGATCAAGTCTCATCCCGACGATTATTTGAGGTCGCGGGACGCATTCCAGGCGAGGTAGGCGACGATCGCGGAGGCGAGGATCCCGAATACGTCCACGACGGCGAACGGGCTCCCCCCGAACGGGAACCCGGCGATGATGTCGACGAGGAAGAGGAGCAACATCAGGACGGCTACCCCGAGCGCTCCGTAACACAGCCCTTTTTCCATCGCCCGACCTTTCCGCGGCACGAAGAGCCCTATCACTGCGGTTAATGGGTTGGCCGTAAGGATAGGAGGATTACCCGGTAACGGACACGGTGGGGTCTCGGAGTCCGCTCATTTTACTCTCTTCGCCCCCCGCAGCAACTACACGCGAGGTGGTCTCCTCCGGGCCGGCGCGGGCGAGGCCCGGGGGAGCGGCACAATCGGCACTTTCGACACCCCGGCGCGGTGTCTCCCCAGTCCACCCGACCGTGAGAAACAACGGGGCGATCCCGTGGCACGGCTGCGGTTGGAGCGGGCCGGGTGGACCTCCGGCCGCCCCGGGGGCGGGTAAAACCCGTCATGATCACCCTCGCCGCGATCACCAACAGGAGCTCGAACACGATGGTTCACCTGCCCGTCCCGGTCGATTTCCGGTAGTCTGAAAGCAACCCTGCCGTCACGCCCGTCACGAGGACCCGTCGCGATGTCCGCCGCGCCGCTTACCGATTACGCCGTCCACCTCCGGCCGCAGGACAACATCGCGGTCGCCCGGAAGTCGATCCCCGCCGGGACCGCGATCCGATTCGACGGGCAGGACATCTCCCTACCGGCCTCGATCAAGATGGGCCACAAGTTCGCCGTCCGGCCGATCAAGGAGGGTGACGCGGTCTCGAAGTACGGCCAGGTGATCGGGTTCGCCGGCCGGAACGTCGCCCCCGGCGAACACGTCCACGTCCACAACGTCAAGATCGGGGCGTTCGAGCGGGACTACGCCTTCGCCGCGGCCACCCCGGCCCCACTCCCCCCGCCGGCCGAGTACCGGACGTTCATGGGGTTCGACCGCGGGCCGGGCAAGCCGGAACACCTGCGGTACGGGACGCGGAACTACGTCGCGGTCATCAGTACCGTGAATTGCTCGGCGAGTACGAGCAAGTACATCGCCGACCGGGTCCGCGAGTCGGGCATACTGAAGAACTTTCCGAACGTGGACGGGGTGGTGGCGATCGTCCACCGGCAGGGCTGCGGGATGCAGTTCGACGGGCCGGACCACAAGCAGCTGGACCGGACCCTCTCCGGGTTCGCCCGCCACCCGAACGTGGCCGCGTACATCCTTGTCGGGCTCGGGTGCGAAATCGTCCAGGCGTCGCACCTGATCGAGAGCGAGCACCTGAACCTGATCCAGCTCAACGGGCAGGCCCAGAAGCCTCTGGCGCTCAGCATCCAGGATTGCGGCGGGATCGGGAAGACGGTCGAGGCCGGGGTGAGCGCGGTGGCCGACGTACTCCCGCGGGTGAACGACGTCCGCCGGGTTCAGCTCCCGGCCAGGCATCTGATCCTGGGAACGAACTGCGGCGGGTCGGACGGGAACAGCGGGGTCACCGCGAACCCGGCGCTCGGGGTCGCGTCCGACCGGATCGTGCAGCAGGGTGGAACGACCATCCTCGGCGAGACCCCGGAGATCTACGGGGCCGAACACATCCTGACCCGGCGGGCCGTCTCGAAGGCGGTCGGCGAGAAGCTGGTGGAACGGATCAAGTGGTGGGAGTGGTACACCGGGATGTTCGGGGCCGAGATCAACAATAACCCGTCGCCGGGGAACAAGGAGGGCGGGCTGACGACGATCTACGAGAAGTCGCTCGGGGCGATCGCCAAGGCCGGGAGCACGGCGATGGTGGACGTGTACCGGTATGCCGAACCGGTGACCGCGAAGGGATTCGTGGTGATGGATACCCCGGGGTACGACCCGGTGAGCATGACGGGCATCGTGGCCGGCGGGGCGAACGTGTGCGTGTTCACGACCGGCCGGGGGAGTGTGTTCGGGTGCAAGCCGGCCCCGTCGATCAAGGTTGCGACGAACACCCCCCTGTACCAGCACATGATCGGGGACATGGACATCGACGCCGGGAAGATTCTGTCCGGGGCCCCGGTGGAGGAGGTCGGGCGGGAGATCTTCGAGAAGATCCTGGCGGTCGCCAGCGGGGAGCGGACGAAGAGCGAGATCAACGGGGTGGGCGAGGAGGAGTTCGCCCCGTGGTCGATCGGCCCGACGCTTTGAGCCCACCCCGGGTCGGGAAAGCCGCCGCTGTCATTCCTTCCTCGGCCGAAGACGCTCGATCGCTCTGGCCGGGCGGGGGTCTTTGGGGTCGATTAGACGGGCGTTCTCCAGATGGTTTTCCGCTTCTTTAGCCTGTCCCGCCACGAGCAACGCTTCCCCCAGAGCCAGTTGCAACTCGAACTCTTCCGGCCGGCAGGCGACCCCTTTCCGGAGGGGTTCGACCGCCGCAGCAGGCTCGCCCAGGTACTTGAGACTGAGCCCCCAGAACAGGTACGCCCGGGCGTGGTCGGGCTTGAGTTCCGCGGCCCGCCTTGCGTGATCCCGGACTTCCCCGAACTGCTCCCGCGTCGACTGGGGAGAGTGTTGGTACTCCACCTCGGCGCGTGTGAAGAGGGCCAGCGCGAGGAAATATTGAGCCTGGGCGTTCGTCGGGTCACGCCCGACCCCTTCCCGGAGAAGGGGGATCGCTTCGTCCAGCCGACCCACCCGCAACAAGTTGATCCCCGCCCCGACGAATGCCCGGGCCGTCGGCCGGTCCCGGACTTCTGCCAGAAACAACTCGGCGGCCTCCGCGAATCGTTCACGCTGCTCCAGCTGATCAGCCTCCTCGAACCGGGCACGCGCGCCGACCCGGAAGCCGCGGACGGCGTCGACGAACGGGTCGGGCCAGGACGGGTCGAGCGGCAACTGCGCCGCCTCCTTCTCGTACCGGGCGGCCGAGTCCCGGTCCCCGCGGACCGAGGCGAGTCGGGCGAGCTGGATTGCCGCCAGCTTGCGGGCGTACCGACTCTGCCGGGCCGACTCGAACTGTGCCACGGCCGCCGCATCATCCCCCCGCGCCAGCGCCACCAGACCCAGCCCGTACACCGCCCGGGCGTTCCCGGGCGAGCGCCGAAGTTCCTCCCGAAACAGCTGCTCGGCCTCGTCGAGTTCCCTCCGGTCCAGGAGCACTTCGGCCAGTTGTACTTTGGCCGTGGACCGGAGTTGCGAAGGGGGGCCGGCGGCCGCTTGGCGGAGGTGACTGATCGCTGCCTCCGGGTCCCTCTTCAGGACGATGATTGCCCGCCCGTACGGCCACCGGGGGTCGGTCGGGTCGAGCCGGGTTGCCTCGGCGAAGCACAGGTCGGGCTCTCGTTCGTAGATGTGTGCGAGGAGGACCATCCCCAGCCGGCCCCAGGCGTCCGCCGATCGGGGTGCGGCCGTCACCGCGGCCCGGGCATCGTCGACCGCCCGTCGGATCTCGGCGTCGGCGATGTCCGGCGGGTTCGGCGGGTCCACCGGAACGGGAGACGAGAGCCACCTCCAGATGCCAAGTCCCACGCCCGTGGCCGCCAGAATCGTCAGCACCACCACGCACCCTCTCGTCCCACGGGCGCCGACCGCGGGCGGGGTCGGGACGGGGCTGCCGCCGTGTGGTTGTCCGGTCACGGCGTGCGTCCCTCCCCCTTCCGGAGTTCCACCACCCGGTCCACCGGCCCTCCAGAAAACACCTCCCGCGACCCGTCCGGCCAGGTGACATGGACCGAGTCGACCGCTGTCGCGTGGCCGAGCCCGAACAGGACCACCGGGGAACTGCTGGCGAGGTAACTCTCGGCCGGGTTGGCCACACGGATCTGCTCCCGCCCGCCGGCCCGCACTCGGACCTCGGCCCCGTATGCATCGCGGTTCAGATTCGGTTCGATCGCGCGAACCTTCAACCAGTGCCCGCGGTTCGGGGCGACGTTCCGGAATAATCTGGCCCGATCGCCGATCGTAGTCACCAGAAGGTCCGGTGCCCCGTCGTTGTCGAAGTCGGCACACACCAGCCCGCGCCCGACGTTCCATCGGGAAAACGCCGGATTCGAGGAGGAGATGTCCCGGAACCGCCCGCGGCCGTCGTTGGCAAACAGCTGATTCCGCTCGGCGTACGTCTCCCAGTGCCCGAGACCAGTGTCGTGGGCTTGTCCGCCGCGGCTGATGCGGCCGTTCACGACGGCCAGGTCTACCGCCCCGTCAAGGTCGAAGTCGGCCATCAATGTCCCAAACCCGGTCCCCCGCCATTTCGTCGCGAGTAGTCCGGTCTCCGCTGTCTGATCCCGGAACTGGCCCCGCGGCCCCTGTTTCCAGAAGGTGTTCGTCTGGATGTCCAGGTGAGTGACGTACAGGTCGAGGAGGCCGTCGTTGTCCACGTCCCCGACCGCCACCCCCATCCCGGCGTACGACTTGCCCGTCATTGTGTACGCCACCCCGCGGGTGACCGCCTCGTCGACGAACGTCCCGTCGTGTTTGCTGATCCAGAGCCGGTTCGGCTCACCGTCGTTGGCTACGAAGATGTCCGGCCACCCGTCCCCGTTAAAGTCGGCACACACAACCCCGAGACCCGGTCCGGGCAGCCGACCAATACCGGACGCGAAACTCACGTCTTCGAACCTAGTACGAGTCGGCTTCCCCCCGGAGATCCCCGGGCCGCGGTTTCGGAACAGCTTGCTTGTGATCGGAGGAAAGTGGCTCGGCCCACAATAGTTTACCCCCCCGTCGACTGCGGGGCACTCCTTCTTCGGGTCGTAGTCGAGGTAGTTGACTACCACGAGGTCGAGCAACCCATCCCGGTCGTAATCGACAAACGCCGCGGACACGCCCCACAGCGGGTTGAGCAGACCGGCCTCGGAGGTAACGTCCTCGAACCGGCCGCCCCCGACGTTCAGGAACAGTCGGATCGCCCCGTATTGGGTGAGGAGGATGTCCGGCCGGCCGTCGTTATTCACATCCCCAACAGCCACCCCGTGGTTAAGCCCGGGTATCCCCAACCCCGAACCCGCAGTCACATCTTCGAACCGGCCGCCGGGCAACTGCCGGTATAGGCGGTTGACCGACTTCGAATCGGCGCCGCCAAATGTAAGCAGGTAGATGTCGAGTAACCCGTCCCCGTCGAAGTCGAGGACCGCACATCCGGACCCCATCGACTGAGGGGTAAAGTAGGTTCCGACGGGACCAGGATCATGGACGAAGTCGAGGCCGACCCGGTCGGTCACGTCTTCGAACCAAACCGGGCCGTCGGTACTGTCGGGTTGAAGAGAAGGCTCGGGTGGTCCCGAGGGCTTACAGCCGACCCCAAAGGCGAACACAGCGGACAAAACTGCTGTGCCGATTTTAAGGAACACCGACCGGACGGCAGGGGCGGAAAGCCGAACAGGCACAACATCCTCCGGGAGGTCGCGAGTCGGTCGGAAGGTCGGGAGAGTGGAATCCGACCGTGACGAGCACCGTGAGCCAATTCCGGAAGAAACGCCCGAAAATGACAAAGCCGCCCGGAACGATCAGGGCGGCGAGATTGGTTACTTCTGCCCGGCAACCCGAGACGAATCTCCGTCAGAGGAGATCAGTTAAACTGAACCGGCTGGCCGTCACTCGGGTTGAGCATGTACATGAACTGGGTCCGGTTGACGCTGTAGTTGACCGTCTGGACCCGGCCATCGCCGAAGAGGAAAAGTCCACCCCCGGGGAAGGGTCCGCCCCAGAAATCGTCCGGTCCGTATGTCCCGTCCTGCATGTACGCCGGGTTACCGGAACCATCAGGAGCGCTACGGTTCCCATCACGCCCGGTGCCGCCCCAGTTGCCGGCGAGGATCCCCTCGTCCCAGTTATTGCCTGAGTTGTAGCTGTACATCGACAATGGGACGTATTTGTTCCCGACCAGGATCGTGTTCGACGACCCGTCCTGGATCCCCTGGATCGTCCGGCCGTTCCCCTTCTGATACGTTCCACCACCGCCGCAGCAGGTATTCCCGTAAGTCCCGGCGTTGAGGTTCGTGTTGATCGCGTAGTCGGTCAGCGGCCCGCACGCGCCTTGGTTGCAATTGTTGCTGGTCGTGGCGCCCGGCCGACCGCGACCCGGGTCGACGAAGACCTTGATCGCCACCGTGAGCGTGGGGTTGTTCTGCGCACTCGGACCTTGCGCGGTCGTCGTGGACGTCATCAGATTGTAGTACGACTGCTGCTCAATGTAAGGGAAGATCATGAAGGCCCAGGACCCGACATAGCCGTTCGCGGCGTTCGCGATGTTCGCGTAATCGTTGATGCCGTTATTGTGGGGCAGGTAATTGAAAGTGTCGTTATGACTGTGGAAGGCGAGACCGATCTGCTTCAGGTTATTCTGACTCTGACTTCGGGCGGCCGCCTGGCGAACCTTCTGAACCGCGGGGAGGAGCAGGCCGATCAGGATGGCGATGATCGCGATCACCACCAGCAACTCGATCAGCGTGAACGCGCCACCCCGCCGGCTATGGGATAGGCTCTTAGGCATTTGGATCTCCGGAGAGACTGGGGGAAAGGTAAGGAACCGACGATTGTAGTTAGAGGAAATCGACAAGTTCCAGATAAACGCTCGTTATATTTCATATTAGAGCGAATATCTGATACGTTATCTACGTTTCTTCAAGCAAATCGTTTGGCGGATCAGAATTCCTATTTCTGCCCACCGATTGGAATCATTCTTACACCTTTCGGCGATATGGGTCCGCGGGCTGGTATCAAAACCCTGGACTTGTGAGCTCGTTTGGGAGGCGATTCCCTTTTCCTATTTCTCACTGCTTTTTGCGTTGCTAACTTCCCCTAACTTACCGTCCGGTGGTCGAATAGGCTCACCCTCGGCCTGAATAGACCTTCGTCTCGCAGTCCGGCTCCCGTGGGTTGCCCGCGACTGGTAAGGTCGAGCCTGTGGGAAAGGCGACAGATATAAGGGCTAGATCGATGGACGATGCCGATTCCTGAATAACCGCCCGATCCCGAACTACACGACGGCGAACAGTTCTGGAAGGGAAACAAGTAGGCGATCAGCAGTGTACTCAAAGTCGGCGCCGAGGGCAACTCCACAATGGGCTTTGACAATTTTACCACTGCACGACTCATTGCGCAACCAGATGAACCGGCAGCTGACTGAACCTCGACGACCGCCAATTTGGCCCGTGCGCGGGGCCGAGTTTCTCAGGATTGGCCAGAAGGTGGTCCCGTTCGACCACATTCGACCCGCGACGCAGACGCAGGTCGGGTATCACCGCTTGGCGGGTGATGGGCGAGGCCGTCGTCCCACCGGTCTTCTTGTTGGCCCTCACGACCGGGAAGTGACTCGACCTACCTGCCGAACGCGACCGCCGCGACCAGGCCAAGGATGCCAAGTGCGATCAAGACTGCCACGACGCCGGCAACCACGATCAACGCATGGCTCGTCCGCACAGCCGGGTCCGGCGGGGGTGGGGGTTTTGCCCGTCGCCGACCCGCCTCCGGCGGCCGGCGATTCTTGCGGCCGGACGGATTGCGGTCGGACGGGCGCGGGGTGGCGTCGGTCGCGCTCACGCCCTGCGAGCCCGGTCCCGCGCCCCCCGGGGGAAGGCAGGGCATCTCTTCGGCCTGCGGCGAAGGAGTCTCGATCGTACTCGGCGGCGGCAGTAGCGGCGGGACCGTGATCGAGGACGGGGGCAAGGTTTCGGCGGCGAGGGCGCCGGTGTTCGGCGCCGGCCGGGCCCTGATCTCCTCCGCGCCGGACGTGAACCGGGTCAGAGGGGCAAGGGCATTGGCCAGATCGCCCGCGGTGGCGAACCGGTCCGCGGGCTTCTTCGCCATCAGCCTGGCGACGATCTGGGCCAGTCCGGCCGGCACGTCCGGGCGGGCCGCCTGGAGCGGTGGGGGCGGGTCGAGCTGGTGCTTGAGGATCTTCTCGATCGGACTCCCGACCGGGAACGGCGGTTTCCCCGTCAGCAGGAAATAGAACGTCCCGCCGAGGCTATACAGGTCGGCCCGGCGGTCGACCGTGCTGGAGTTCTTCGCCTGTTCCGGGGCCATGTAATCGGGGGTGCCGACGACCGTGCCGTCCCGGGTGAGGTCCGTACCGCCCGCCTCTTCCTCGAATCCGACGGCCCGGACCAGCCCCATATCGAGGATCTTCACGCAGGCCGGTTCGGTCGCGGCGGGGACGTGCCGTTCGCCGCTGACCACGATGTTCGACGGCTTGATGTCCCGGTGGACGAATCCCTGCTCGTGGGCATGGTGGAGCCCGAGTGCGGCCTGCCGGAGGTATTCGCACGCCTCCGGGACGGACAGGACCCCGTGCGCCCGGATAAGCCGGGCGAGGTCGATCCCGTCCACGAATTCCATCTCCAGGTAGTACCGACCGTCGTCGACACCCGCGTCGAAAACGGACACGATGTTCGGGTGGCTAAGCGCCGCGGCGGCCAGCACCTCCCGCTCGTACCGCCCCCGCACGATCGGGTTGGAAAGCAGGTGGGCCCGGACGACCTTGATCGCGACCACCCGCCCGAGCCGGGTCTGTCGGGCCCGGTACACCCGCCCCATCCCGCCTTCGCCGAGCTTGTCCAGGACGATGTAGGGCCCAATAAAGAGCTCGGAGGATTTCCCGTGAATGACCTTGCGGAGCTGGTAAAGGGTGATCCGGCGGGTTTGAATGAGATGCCGCATCAGCACCTGGGGGTCGTCCCCGAGAGTCGCCAGTTCGGACGCAAGCGCGGTCATTTCCTCTGCGGCGTACAGGCGGCTGTCACGCAGCGCCTGGACCAAGGATTCCGGCGTTTGGATCTGCATGTCCGAGCGGGTGGGAGACTTGGGAGAAGCCTGTCGGGGGCCGCCGACAGGAGGGACCCCAACGATTGTAGCTCGAAAACCGATTCCTCGAAGGAGCAATTCGTTCCCGGCTATAAGAGATTATCGGCCGCCGTACCTCTGTCGGAAATATCTTCCCCGGCAGAAGATTCACTCCGACCCGGCCGAATGTCCCGACAGGGTCTTGACGGGCGCAGCTGGGGGACTGGAACCGGCGCAGGGTATCGGTGATGATAATTGAATCACCCCGTATCGAACCTTGAGGAGAGTCCCGATGGCCGACCCCGTGAAGCCCCCTACCATCACCCCCACGCCCGAGTACGGCAAGGCCGACAGTATCCTGTTCCAGGCGTGGTTGGTCCTTTTCCTGCTCGTGATCTGCTTTGCCCTGATCAACTACCTGATTTCGTACATCCCCCGGTGAACACGGACGGGAAGGCGACGAGCTCTCAGCCGAGCTTTCTCAACACATCGATCGGGCTAATCACGCCGACCAGCACGTCCGACCCGTCGGTCACGAACAGGTGGTGGACGTTCAGCGCGAGCAGGTGATCGATCACCGACCGGGCCGGGGTGTCCATCCGGACCGAGAACACCGCATCGGTCATCACGGCCCGGACCGGGGTTGGGTCCTGTTCCAGGTCCCTCCCCGGGGCGTGGATCAGCAAATCGGTCTTGGTGACCACCCCGATCGGGTGCCCGGCCTGGTCGATCACCACCGCCGCGCCGATCGCCCGGGAGGTCAGGACCCGGGCGGCCTCGACCGTGGTCGTGGTGGCATCGATCGACACCGGGCTGGGGGTCATCAAGTCACCGGCGGTTTCTGCCAGGAGTAGGAGTGGAGGTGCCATCGGGACCTCGCTGAGCGGGGAAGTGTATTGAGTTTACGGTCTCACACCGGACGGGCGGTGTCAAGAACCGTCGGCCCGAACCACCCACCACCCGCCGCGCGGACACCCCTTCTCCGGCTTCTTCGCGGGGAAGTCCCGGGGCCCCGGGCAGATCCCCCCTTGACTGGTTGTTCTCCAGGAGGACCAGGACCGGCCGGGTCGCCGGAATGTCTCCGGGAAGCGACGAAGCCCACCCGGTTGTAGCCGGGTGGGCTTCCGTCGTGTGGTCCGGTCACAGGTCGTGGCTCACTTGATGAACAGCATCTCGCGGTAGGTCGGGAGCGGCCAGAGGTCGTCGGCGACCAGCGTTTCGAGCTTGTCCCCGAAGGTCCGCAGCTCGGCCATCTTCGGGATTACCTTCTCCTTGATGTACTTCGCGTGGGCGAACGCATCTCCGTCCGGGTGGTGGTGGGCGGCCTCGTCCAGGCTGGCGGTTGCCCCCTGGAACTTGCTCAACACCCCGGACAGGTCCCTCAGGTGCTCGAGCTGGGCGCTGTTCTCCACCCCTGCCGCCTTGGTCGTGGTCACCGCCGATGCCACCTCGGCCTGGTACCGCAGGCCAGCCGGGAGGATCATCGTCCGGGCGATCATGACCATCATGTTCGCCTCGATGGTCACCTCCTTCACGTACTTCTCGCTGAAGATGAAGTACCGGCTCTGGAGCTCCCGCTCGCTCAGCACCTTGTACTTCGTAAACAGGTCGACCGAGTCCTTCCGGATCAGCACCGGGAGGGAGTCCACCGTGCTCTTCAGGTTCGGCAGGCCCCGCTTCTCGGCCTCCTTGTGCCACTCTTCCGAGTAGTTGTCCCCGTTGAAGACGACCTTCTTGTGCTCCTTCAGGATCCCCGGCAGGAGGTCCTGGATCGCCTTGTTGATGTCCTTCCCACTCTTGGTCGCGGCCTCGAGGTGGGTGGCGATGTAGTCGAGCGACTCGGCCACGATCGTGTTCAGCACCGTGTTGGCGCCGGAGATGTTCGCGCTCGAACCGACGGCGCGGAACTCGAACTTGTTGCCGGTG
>JAQGHQ010000099.1 GCA_028288765.1 Gemmataceae bacterium
CCAAGCCGCCGGCCGGCGTGGCCCTGACCAGTAACGGACCGCCCGCCGCGGCCCCCGTCCCCGGGACTGTCGCGGCCGGCGGCCCGGAAATGCTCATCCCGCTCGGCCCCGTTCCGGTCTCGCCGCCGGGCGTCGCGAGCGTCGGCGGCCCGGCCCCGGTCAACCCCGCGGCCGGCACACCCTTGACCGGCCGCCAGTACCTCGACCAGGCCATGGTCGAGTACCGGAAGGGCGACTTCGAGCTCGCCCGCCGGCTCGCCCTCCAGGCCCACAACCTCGGCGCCCAGGACGAGGCCCGCGGGCTGCTGAACTCGATCGACGCCGAGGCGTTCGGGGCCAAACAGCGGGTGGCGGCGCGGTCGTTGGAGGCGGCGGCCGAGGCCGTCCGGAACAACGAGCACGAGCGCGCCCTCCGGGTGATTGTCCTGATCGACCCGAAACTGCTCGCCCCGGAGATGCGGGCGAGGAAGGACGAGCTGGTGGCGGCGTGCCGGGCGGAGCTGGACAAGACGGGCGGGCCGAAGTCCGACGCCGGTCTCGTCGCCGCCGGCGGGATGCAGCCGCCCATGACCGGCGGCGACCTCCAGCCCTTCCCGGGCTCGCCCCCGGCGGGGACGAACCCGCCGGGCACCGCCCGGGTCGGGACCGGCCCGCCGACCGACCCGAAGCCGGCCGGCCCGGACGGCCTGACGAACCAGGCCGACGCCATGCGGAAGGTGACCTTCCAGAAGCTGCGGGGTGACGGGCTGAAGGTCCAGGCCGACGCCCAGGCCACGTTCGGCCGGGGCGAGACCGACATCGCCATCCAGATGCTCGTCGAGTACTCGAACCGGGTCCGGGCCGCGAACCTGGACCCGGCGAGCGTCGCCCTCCTGCTCAAGCCGGTCGACAGCCGGATCGAGATGTTCCAGGTCATGAAGGGGAACACCGACGCGGTGGCCCGGCTGAACCGGGAGAAGAAGGACGCGAAGGACCAGCTCACCAACCGCGGGGCCGCCGACGAACAGCGGAAGGCCGAGGTCCAAAAGCTCGCCCACCAGTACCACGCCCTGGTCCGGGAGTCGAAGTTCGCCGAGGCCGAGCGGGTCGCCCTGCAGGCGAAGCAGCTCGAGCCCGACGACCCCGGGATCGCCGCCATGGCCTACATGGCCACGATCAACCGGCGGGTCCGGGACGCGGAGAAGCTCAAGAAGGACAAAGCGGATTTCTTCCTCACCGGGCTTAACAAGGCCGAGGAGCAGGGCCCCTTCGTCGACACCCAGGACCCGGTCGCGGTCCAGGTCGAGCGGATGCGGATGGCCCGGCGCCGCGGCCGCGGCGACGACGCCTACTTGAAGTCCCACACCCCGAAGGAATTCGAGATCGAGTCGAAGCTCGACATGCCGATCTCGGTCGAGTTCAACCAGACCCCGCTGAGCGAGGTGATCGAGAACCTCCGGACCCTGACCGGCCTTCCGTTCTCCTACGACACCGCGGCCCTGGAGGCCGAGGCGGTCAGCACCGCCAAGCCGATCAGCGAGAAGCTCCCGGGGGTGTCCGCCCGGAACGCCCTGCACCTGATCCTGGACAAGGTCGGGCTGAGCTTCGTGATCGAGTACGACTCGGTCCGGATCACGACGCTCAAGAAGGCCAAGGGCCGGCTGGTGACCAAGGTGTTCTCGGTCGCCGACCTGGTCACCCCGATCCCGAACTTCGCCCTGCCGGAGTACGCGAACTTCGACAGGATGCTGCTCCGGGACGCGCGGAGCTCCCCGAACGCGATCATCAAAGGGCTCAACGACAACCCGTCCCCGTACGTCCCGCGTGGCGGGCTGAACGGCGGGGCCCCGGCCGGGACCATGCCCGGGCTCACCCCGGGGATCGCCGGGGATATGAAGTTCGGCGGGGGCGGGACGCTCCAGCCGAGCCCGCTCGCCCCGTCCAGCACACTCGCCCCGGACCGGAACACGAAGCACGAACAGCTGATCAAGCTGGTCACCGGGATGGTCCGGCCGTACTCGTGGGACGGGATGGGCGGCCCCGGCCGGGTCGAGTACTTCGACCTCGGGTCGGCCCTGGTGGTGAACCAGACGGCGGACGTGATCCGGGAGATCGCGGACCTGCTGGAGGCCCTCCGCCGGCTCCAGGACCTGGCGGTCGCGATCGAGGTCCGGATCATCTCGCTGTCGGAGTCGTGGTTCGAGCGGATGGGGGTGGACTTCTCGATGAACATCTCCACCCACAACACCAAGTTCGAGCCGAACCTGACGTCCGGGGCGTTCCGGCCGGAGCCGTTCATCAACAGCCTGCAGGGGTTCAAGGGGATCACGGCGGGGCTGACCCCGGCCGGGGCCGGGGTCAACGGGAACACCCCGGTGTTCACCCCGGACCTGGCCGTCCCGATCCACTCGACGAGCTTCAACTACGCGATCCCCGGGTTCGGGGGCTACCCGAACAACCCCGGGGCCGACGGCGGGGTGTCGCTCGGGCTGGCGTTCCTGAACGACATCCAGGTGTACCTGTTCATGGAGGCCGCCCAGGGGGACCGCCGGGTCAACGTGATGCAGGCCCCGAAGCTGACCCTGTTCAACGGGCAGACGGCCACGATCTCGGTCAACGAGCTGCAGTTCTTCGTGACCGATGTCCAGGTCTTTTCGGTGAACGGGCAGATCGTGTTCATCCCCCAGAACACCCCGCTCCCCGGGCCGGGGAGCCCGCAGCAGGGGGGCGGGCAGATCAGCATCGGCCTGCAGGCGGTGGTGTCGGCGGACCGGCGGTTCGTCCGGATCAACATTCCGGTCACTCTGGCCGCCCAGAGCGGGGCGTCGGTCCCGCTGTTCCCGGTCACCACGTTCATCACCCCGGTGTTCGAGGGCGGCAGCCAGGGGGTGCCGATCCCGTTCACCCAGTTCCTGCAGCAGCCGTCGTTCACCTCGCTGAACATCCAGACCACGGTGGTCTGCCCGGACGGGGGGACGGTGCTGCTCGGCGGGCTGAAGAAGCTGTCGGAAGGGCGGAACGAGTTCGGCCCGCCGTTCCTGAGCAAGGTCCCGTACCTGAACCGCCTGTTCAAGAACGTCGGGATCGGGCGGGAGACGCAGCACATCATGATCATGATCACCCCGCGGATCATCATCAACTCCGAGGAGGAGATCAACCAGACCGAGGGCGGCCCCCTCGGGTCCGGTGGCCCGGGGCGGTAAGAACGTGCTGAGTGTTGAGTGCTGAGTGCTGAGTGATCAAGAGCGACGCCCACCCGTTTCCGCGGGTGGGCGTCGTGCGTTTCCGGGCGGGTGCGACACCGATCAACGGGCCGGGTGCGCCGCCGGGGTTTCCGGAGGCCCGCCCGGGGCGTTGCCCGGGGCTATGTTGTCCCACCCCTTCAGGGTGAAGACCGAGGCCGGACCGAGTATCTCGACAAAGCACCCGTGCGGGAGGGAGATGACGGGAATGGCCTGGGTGGCATGTCCACGGCTCGGCGTGGACATGGGAGCGCGCCCGATACCGGATCCGAGCTCAAGCATGTCCACCCAAAGCTGTGGACATGCCACCCAGACCAATGTGATTGCCTTAGTGGGCTCGTGTATCAGCACTGAGCATGCTTTGTTGAGACCCTCGTTCGAGAGGGTTCTTGTAGGGTGGGTCGAGTCTTC
>JAQGHQ010000113.1 GCA_028288765.1 Gemmataceae bacterium
GGTGTGAAAAAATTGGCAGAAGCTCACGGTTTTGCGATCGTCACCGCGTGCAAGGTGCTCGGGATATTGCACTTGCGAACGATAACATCAAAACAACTGACAGACCGAGCCATTTTTTCACACCCTCTCCGGGGCGCCAATCCGATCCCGGCCCTCTCTACCCACCGCTCACTGCTTCTTGGGCACGATCCGCTTGACCCGGTAGTCCTTCCCGGGGCCGTCGAGCCACTTCACGAACGCCTCTTTCACCACGAGGTTGAAGTTGGCGGGCGGCTGGCCGGGCTGGGCCGGGACCGGCTTCGGCGCCACCCACCCGTCCTGCTCGGTCAGGCCGAGTTGGTAGAACGCCTGCATCCCGTTCGGGGCCGTGCGGTCGAACCTGGTCCAGTCCCCCGCGGCGAGCGCCTTGAGGATCAGCCGACTCTCCTCGACCGGGACGGGCACCTGCTCCACCTCCCCGCCGAGGTCCGGGTAGGTACGGTACTTGCTGATCAGGACCGCGGCGCCGAAGGCGCGGTCGTCGAGCTTCTCGGCCGCCAGCGCCTTCGCCGGATCGGCGACCACCCCGAGCACTTTCTTCAGGCCCTCGATCTCCTTCTTCGCCTCGTCCCCCTTGGCGGTGAGCGGCGGGCTCCGCCCGGGCATGACGTAGAACCCGGTCTCGGGATGTTTGACCAGGAACAGGATGTACTCCTCCCCCTCCTTCAGCTCGGGCAGGAAGACCCCGGGCCGGCGGATCGGCGGGCGGACCAGGCCCGGCTGCGGGGCCGGTTGCGGCGGGGCCGGCGGGGGCGGGGGGACGAACCCGACCTTGATGTGCGTGAGGGTGCCTGCCCCGGCGAGCGAGCTCTCGACCTTCACCACCGCAACCTTGAACCGGACCTTGTTCGGGGCACCGGGGAACGGCACGGCCTCGACCGCGTCCTGCTCGATCGCCGTCACCTTTCCGACGACGACCACGTCCGCCGAGAGCGCCCGCTCGGCGGGCGACTTCATCGCGATCATCAGGCCGGGGGCCGGGCCGGTGGCCAGCGCGACCACCGCACCCGCGGCAAAGACTACTCCCAGGAACCGGCGCATATGACCTCCCGAAGCGATGGCGAAATGGCTGTGGGGCGACGTGAGTCCCGCTCTGCAAAGACGAGTTTATCCGGCCCGCGGTTGGCCCGGCCGGGGGAAATCGGTCCCTAGTTACATGGCGTTACACGGCGCGGGGTTCGGGCCGGAGATGAAAAGCGCATCCTAACCTGTTGAACCTTCAGACTGGTCCGGTTAGGGTGAATTTAGATCGTACCACGCGCATGGTGCGGTCTCCTGGCCGTCCGGCGGTGTCCCCGCACCGCCGGGCGGTTTTTTTTCCCCTCCCGGCCACGACGCCCACACCAACCGATTATCGGCGAATCCCGCGACCCGAGGGCAGGGCCCGCCCGCCGCCGATTTCGCTTTGACCCGCCGCCCCGACCCGGGTAGCGTGATTGAAGTGTGGGTCCGCCGCCACCTCCGACCAGGACCCGCCGACCGCCCCGGCCCATTCGGGCACAGGGCTTGCTCCTCCCACTTCCGCGAAATGTCCGACGACGTTCAGGAGGCACATCCCATGGCCGACTTCAGCAAGATCACCGACTCCGGCGACGACCGGGGCCACTGCAAGGGGTGCAGGTGGTGGCAGGCGGAACACGACGGGCCGGAGGCCGAAGACGTCACCATCGGCCTGTGCATGCAGGCCGAGCTGACCCACTTCTCGCTCCAGGTATCCGGGCACAGCGGGTGCAACCGGTATGAAGCGAAGGTCCGGGCCGAAGCCGAGTGGGTCCCTGTCGGCGCGACCGACGGCTGCTCACAAACAGAGAATCTCCTGCGAGCCGGGCGTGCGCCGGCCCGTCGTCCGTGCTTTTTTCCTCTATTCCCGTTGCCGTGTACCCATCCATTGCTTATGCTCTCTTCAATCCGCGTCGCCGCAAGGCGAACGGACCGACATACTGGTGAGCATCTTATCCAGAGTGGCTGAGGGGCCAGGCCCGAAGAAGCCACAGCAACCGGCCCGTCCGTGTGAGCTGCACAGCTCGCGCCCGGGTGCAGGTGCTAACTCCTGCTCGGCGGTCCTCCCATCAAGTACGCAAGTACGGGTGGGGGCCGGCCGGGGAAGATAAGATCTTGCGTGGGGCCGTCCCCCCGCCGTTCTCTTATCTCACCGCACCCGCGAGGGCTTTCCCCCGCGGCCCCCCGTCCTGGAAAGACTCACCCCGACCAACCGTGTAGCCGACGCGCGCCGGCCGCCGCCTCATGGCACCGATAGGGGCACCGCCGCCGTCACCTCACCGAATAGGGGTGGACCGTGCCGACCGCCGACTTCGTGACCGGGCTGAAGTGTCGGGTCTGCGGCAAGCTGTACCCGAAGTCCCCGAGCAACTACTGCCCGGACGACTGGGGCCCGCTGGAAGTCGCTTACGACTACGACCGGGCGAGGGGGGCGATCAGCCGGGAAAAGATCGCCCGCCGGCCGCGGACCATGTGGCGGTACCGGGAGCTCCTCCCGCTCGACGGCGAGCCGACCGTCGGCCCGCAGGTCGGCGGCACCCCGCTCATCCGGGCGGACCGGCTGGCCGACGCCCTCGGGATCGAACGGCTGTGGATCAAGAACGACGCGGTCAACTTCCCGACCCTGTCGTTCAAGGACCGGGTGGTCTCGGTCGCCCTGTCGAAGGCCCGCGAGTTCGGGATGCGGACGGTCGGGTGCGCGAGCACCGGGAACCTCGCGAACAGCGTCGCCGCCCTGTCCGCGTCGGCCGGACTGGAAACGTTCATCCTCGTCCCCGCCGACCTGGAGCGGACCAAAATCTACGGGACCGCGGTGTACGGGGCCAAGGTGATCGGGGTGACCGGGACCTACGACGAGGTGAACCGGCTCTGCTCGCAGATCGCCGACAAGTACAAGTGGGGGATGGTGAACGTCAACCTCCGGGCGTTCTACGCCGAGGGGTCGAAGTCGATGGGGTTCGAGATCGCCGAGGACCTCGGCTGGCGGTTCCCCCAGCACGTCGTCTGCCCGATGGCCGGGGGGGCGCTGATCGGCAAGATCCACAAGGCGTTCACCGAGCTCCACGCGGTCGGGCTGGTGGACGCCCCGGTGACGACGAAGATGTACGGGGCCCAGGCGGCCGGGTGCAACCCGATCACCGACTGCGTGAAAGCGAACCGGGAGCGGCACAAGCCGGTCCGGAAGCCGAACACGATCTGCAAGAGCCTGGCGATCGGCGACCCGGCCGACGGGTACTTCGCGGCGAAGCTGATCCGGGAGACCGGCGGGTGGGCCGAGGACGTGACCGACGAGGAGATCGTCGAGGGGATGCTCCTGCTCGCCCGGACCGAGGGGGTGTTCGCCGAGACGGCCGGCGGGACGACGGTCGCGGTGACGAAGAAGCTGCTGGACCAGGGCCGGCTCCCGCGGGACGAGGAGATCGTGATCTGCGTCACCGGGAACGGGCTGAAGACCCAGGACGCGGTGTTCGACGCGCTCGACGCGCCGGCGGTCATCAAGCCGTCGCTCGCCGAGTTCGAACGGCTCGCCGGGGTCGCCGCGGAGCCGGCCCTGGCGTGAAATACAGAGTCAATCTCACCAAATACAGAGTCAATCTCACCACAAAGACACGAAGGATACACAAAGACCACAAAGCGGTGATCGGGTGAGAACTAAAAGGATTTCTTTGTGATTCTTTGTGCGGCCTTCGTGTCTTTGTGGTGAATCCGTCTGGAGTACCCATGCCGATCAAGGTGCAGGTCCCGACCCCGATGCGGGAGCAGGCCGGCGGGAACGCGGAGGTGGCGGTGGCCGGGGCGACGGTGAAGGCCGCTCTCGACGACCTGATCCGCCAGTACCCGGCCCTCGGCCCGAAGCTGTTCGACAACGGCCGGCTCCGGCCGTACGTCAACGTGTTCGTCAACGACGAGGACGTCCGCTACCTCGACGAGATGGACACGAAGGTCACCGACGGCGTGATCGTGGCCCTGATTCCCGCGGTGGCCGGGGGGTAACTCATGCCGATCGTCGGTATCCCTGGCGTTTTCCTCGACCCGACGGTGGCTACGCCGACGTGGGCCGAAATTCGGGTTGAGGCCCGCACTGCCCGGACGGTCGTCGACGAACTGCTGGGCCGGTGGCCACAGCTCGCCACCCGACACTTCAAGGCCGACGGGCGACCTTCGACCGATTGGTTCGGGTTGTGGCGAGAAGAGGACGAGTACGACCTTCGTTATGAACCCGACACCGTCCTCGGCGAAGATGACCGGGTGCATTTGGTCAACCTGATCGGGTGCTGAGGCTTGGGGCGCGAGGCGGACATGCCCGACGAGAAACCGGCTGACGAGACCCCCGAAGGGGCCGCCGTGTTCCCGCTGATCCCGGCGGAGATCGGGGTCCATCCGCTGTTGCTCGCGGCGCTGCACGCCTACGTGTTCCTCGAAGGCTCCGACCCGAACGTCCTGAACCCGGCGGTCGCGGAGGAGGCGATGAACTACCTCGTCACCTACCTCCAGCGGCTCTCCGGCGACGACCTCCGGCGGGTCCGGGAAGACGTGCATACGCTCGCCGCGTTCGCCAAGGCCGACGGGTGGCCGAAACAGCAGGTCCGGTTCCTGCAAGAGTTCCTGAAGGACAACGGGATCGGCGAGCCGCTCCCCGAGCCGGACGAGTAAGCCCCCCGGGTCTTTCCGGTACCCGTCTCGGGGGCCCGCCGGCTCCGCCCGCTCCACACCACTGAACCCCAAATGACAGAAATCAACTCGCTCGACCGTTACTCCCGCCAGATGCGGTTCCCCGGGATGGGCAAGGCCGGGCAACAGAAGCTGCTCGCCAGCCGCGTCACCCTGTGCGGGTGCGGGGCGCTGGGGACCGTGCTCGCGAACGTCCTCGTCCGGGCCGGGGTCGGGTTCGTCCGGATCGTGGACCGCGACTTCGTCGAGCCGTCGAACCTCCAGCGGCAGGTGCTCTTCGACGAGTCCGACGTGGCGAACAACCTGCCCAAGGCCGAGGCCGCCGCGGTCAAGCTCCGGCAGATCAACTCCGGGGTCACCGTCGAGCCGGTGGTCGCGGACATTGATCGGACCAACATCGAGGACCTGTGCCGGGATGCCGACCTGATCCTCGACGGGTCGGACAACTTCGAGGTCCGGTACCTGATCAACGACGTGGCGGTGAAGCTCGGCAAGCCGTGGGTGTATGGCGGGGCGGTCGGCAGCCAGGGGATGAGCATGACCATCATCCCGGGCGAGACGCCGTGCCTGCGGTGCGTGTTCGAGGCCGCGCCGAACCCGGGCGACGTGGGCACCTGCGAGACCGCGGGCGTGCTCGCCCCGACGGTCAACATCGTGGCCAGCTACCAGGCGGCCGAGGCCCTGAAGCTCCTGTCCGGGAACCGGGCCGCGGTGAGCCGGGAGCTGCTCATCATCGACGTGTGGGAGAACACCAACCGCCGGGTGAAGGTCGCCCCGCTGAAGGGCCGCAAGGGCGAGTGCCCGTGCTGCGCGAAGCGGACGTTCGAGTGGCTCGACGGGGCGCACGGGACGCAGACCACGACCCTGTGCGGGCGGAACGCGGTGCAGGTGTCGCACCGGGCGGCCGGGAAGCTCGACTTCGGCCAGCTGGCCGCGACCCTGCGGGCGAGCGGGGCGGTCAGCTTCAACAAGTACCTGCTCAAGTTCCAGCTGGAGGAGAAGGGGGAGCCGTACGAGTTCACGGTCTTCCCGGACGGCCGGGCCATCATCAAGGGGACGAGCGAGCCGGACAAGGCCCGGACCCTGTACGCCAAGTACGTCGGGCATTGACCGCGGGTATACTGGGGCAACCCCGGAGACGACGTATGAGGTCGGCCGCACGCACCACCAGGAACCCGAAGCCATCACCGCTGTCGGTGACAGCGTTCGGGCGCCCGGTCCGACAGTTCACGGTGGACGAATACCACCGGATGATCGACGCCGGCGTCTTCGCCGGGGGCGGGCGGGGCGAGTTGATCCGCGGTTTCATCCTGGAGAAGCCGGTGCCCGGCCCGCCGCACTCGCGATCGACCCGCCGACTCGTCCGCCGACTGATACCCCTGTTCCCCGAGCCGGACTGGGTCGTCGGCATCCAGGACTCCATCACCTTGGCGGACAGCGAACCGGAGCCGGACTTCTATGCCGCTGTCGGCCCGGACGACCGCTACGCCGCCCGCCACCCCGGCCCGAAAGACGTGCTGCTGGTGGTCGAGGTGTCGGACTCGTCCCTCGGGTTCGACCGGGCGACAAAACTCCCACTCTACGCCGGGGCGAAGATCCCGCAGTACTGGATCATCGACGTGACCGCCCGGCGGGTCGAGGTCTACACCCAGCCCCGGGGTGGGAAGGCCCCGACCTACCGGCAGCGGACGGACTACGGCCCGGGCGATGCGGTCCCGGTCGTGGTCGGCGGGAAGGATCACGGCACTATAGCGGTGAACGAGCTGATCCCGTGACCGAACTCGACCACGCCGCCGCGAAGGACCGTCGCGGCAAACACCCGGCGGCCGGAAGCGGCACCCGACCCGGGGTGGGAAGAACCCGACCGACCGTCCGGGCGGGATCGTCCCTGTGATTATCGGACGTCGGGAGGTCGGAGTGGTGGTGGGGGATGCCCCGGGAGCAGCCCCGGGACGATTTTTAGTATGCACGCCGGGGCCGCGCGGGCATGATAGCGAAGCCTACACCGATAAGGCTTACCGTATCACCCCCCTTGATGAGGGCCATGCCGTGGCGGAAGACATCGACCGGGACGACGACTACACCAGCGCGCCGGCGAAGGCCGAGCCGAACAAGAAGATCACTGCCGGGATTCTGGCCCTCTTGCTCGGCGGATTAGGGGTCCACAAGTTCTACCTCGGGTACACCAAAGCCGGCATCATCCAGATCCTGTCGAACATTGCGTGCGGGGCGGGTAGCATCATCGCCCTGATCGAAGGGATCCTCTACCTGACGAAGGACGACAAGGACTTCTACCAGACGTACCAGGTCGGCAAGAAAGAATGGTTCTGATCACTCCGGTCGCCCGCCGGGCCGGGCCACACGATCCGCGCCCGGCGGGACACCCCAGCATGAGTATCTACCTCGACAACGCGGCCACCAGCTTCCCGAAGCCCGAGGGCGTGTACGCCGCCCTCGACCACTTCGCTCGGCACTCGCTCGCCAACCCCGGCCGGTCCGGGCACCGGATGGCCCAGGCCGCCGAGCACGCCCTCGCCGACGCCCGGCACCGGCTCAACCGGTTCTTCAACGGCCGGAACCCCGACCGGTTCGCCTTCACCCTGAACGCGACCGACGCCCTGAATATGGCGTTCAAGGGGGCCCTGAACCCGGGCGACCACGTCATCACCACCGACCTGGAGCACAACAGCGTCTCCCGGCCCCTGGTGGCGATGGCCACGGCCGGGCGGATCACCCTCACCCGCGTCCCGGCCGACGCCGGCGGGACGGTCGACCCGGCCGCGATCGAGGCCGCGATCACCCCGCGGACCAGGCTCGTCGCCCTGACCCACGCGAGCAACGTCCTCGGCACGGTGCAGCCGGTGGGGGACGTCGGGAAGATCGCCCGCGAACACGACCTCCTGTTCCTGGTGGACGCGGCCCAGACGGCCGGGGTCGTCCCGATCGACGTCCAGGTCCTGGGCGTCGACCTGCTCGCCGTCCCCGGGCACAAGTCGCTCCTCGGCCCGACCGGGACGGGCGTCCTGTACGTCGGCCCGCGGGCGGAGCTGCGGCCCTGGCGGGAGGGCGGGACCGGCGGGGACTCGCTGACCCCGACCCAGCCGACCGATTTCCCGCACCACCTGGAAGGCGGCACCCCGAACGTGCTCGGGATCGCCGGGCTGGTGGCCGGGCTGGACTTCGTGGAGGCCCGCGGGATCGAGACGATCCGCAGGCACGAGGTGGAGCTGTGCGACCGGCTCCGGCTGGCGCTGGCGGAGCTGCCCGGGGTCGAGGTGTTCGGGCACGGCGACCCGGCCCGGCGGGTGGGGGCGGTGAGCTTCCGGTACGAGCCGATCCCGGCCCCGGACCTGGGGGCGATCCTCGACAGCTCGTTCGACATCGCCGTCCGGCCGGGGTTGCACTGTGCCCCGTACGTCCACAAGGCGCTCGGCACCGCCCCCGACGGGCTGGTCCGGGTGAGCCCCGGCCCGTTCACCACTGCGGCCGACATCGACCGGCTGATCGAGGCGCTGAAGGACGTGACCGGCGGGGGGTGAAGCGGGACCGTGGGAAACGGGCGAAAGACGGTTCGACCGGATAGCAGGATCGGGTGGTGCCCGGTCACCGCAAATCGGTCACTACCCGGTTTCGGGGGCATTGTATAATTGGCGTCATCCCGCCCGCCCCGCCCTCACCGGCCGATCCGATGTCCTCCAGTCTTCTGTCCGAGCCGCCGCTCCGACCGGTCCACGAGATCTTTCCCGTGGACCGGATCCTGAAGCCGGCCGAGCTGACCCCGAAGCGGTCGCACAAGATCATCGCCGTACTGCCGGCGTACAACGCCGAGCAGACCCTGGCCGCCACCCTCGCCGACTTCCCGGCGGGGTGCGTGGACGAGATCCTGCTCGTGGACGACGGGAGCAAGGACCGGACGGTCGAGATCGCCCGCGCGATGGGCCTGACGGTGATCGTCCACGAGAAGAACACGGGGTACGGCGGGAACCAGAAGACCTGCTACAAGTACTGCCTGGACCACGGGGCGGACGTCGTGGTGATGATCCATCCGGACTACCAGTACGACGCGCGGGTGATCCCGCACGCGGTCGGGATCATCGAGCTGGGGATCTGCGACGTGGTGCTCGGGAACCGGGTGCGGGGCCGGACCGAGACGTTGAAGTGCGGGATGCCGTGGTGGAAGTACCTGAGCAACCGCGGGCTGACGGCGTTCGAGAACTTCGCGCTCGGGCAGAACCTGGGCGAGTTCCACAGCGGGTTCCGGGTGTACCGGCGGAAGGTGCTCGAGACCATCCCGTTCGAGCGGAACTCGGACGACTTCGTGTTCGACACGCAGTTCCTGGTGCAGGCGGTCCACTTCGGGTTCCGGCTCGGGGACATCCCGGTCCCGGTCCGGTACTTCGACGAGGCGAGCCAGATCAACTTCCGGCGGAGCACGAAGTACGGCCTCCAGACGGTCACCACCGTCGGCAAGTACTGGCTGAACCGCCTCGGGCTGTGGAAGGGCGGGCTGTTCCGGGCGAAGGACGGGGCGGCGGCCCGGTGAGTCTGGCGGCATTTTGGCAGTCCCGACGGGGCGTCCGTCAACCGCCCGGGGCGGGAGCCACCGGAATCAGTGACCGACCACCCAAACCTCAACCGGGTGAGAGGAATACGAAGACCATCGCCCGTTCAGGCTCTATCTTCTTTCGCGCCGGATACCCGGCGTTCACGCTCGTAGCCGGTAGGGCCCATTCAGATTGGTCCGAGGGGGTCATCGGGATATGGACGCACGGTTTCATCCGGCACAGGCAGCTCTCGCCCTCGGCGACGTCGAGTGCCTGACCTCGCTGTTGGCCGCGGACCCGGAGCTGGCGACGGCGCGATCCGGGCGCAGTCATCCGACGCTCCTGCAGTGCCTTGTCCTGACCATGCCCCCGGTCGACGCCCTGGAACGCCTCATCAGTCTACTGGCCGACCACGGCGCCGAACTGACCGGTCCGCTCGTCGCGGCAAGCGGCATGGACAATTTACGTGCGATCGCGAAGCTACTGGATCTGGGAGCCCGGATCGACGGCAACGGCCACTGGTCTCCTTTGGAGGAGGCGCTTTATTGGGGGTACGAGGCGTCCGTTTCGCTGCTGCGTGGGCGGGGGGCTGCCGCCGGGAACCTCCGCACCGTCGCGGCCCTGGGAGATATGGAAGGGGTCGCGCGCTGCTTCGATCATACCGGCTCGCTGACGCCGGTCGCCGGTGAGATCGCCTCGCCGTTCTCCCACATGCCGATTCCGGAGGCCGTTCGTCGCGACCCGCAACAGATTCTCGGAAATGCCCTGGTCTATGCAGCCGCCTGGGGGCGTGCCGAAGTAGTGGAATACCTCCTCGCTCACGGCGCCCGGATCAACTTCATCCCTGCCGGGTTCGATTTCGCGGGGACTCCCCTTCACTACGCCGCGCTCCGCGGTCGCCGGGATATGGTCGATCGACTGCTCCGACACGGCGCCGATCCCGGCGTGCCGGACAGCAAGATCGGCAAGCTCGCGGAGGATTGGGCCGAGCACGACGGGCACGGAGACCTATCGGCGTACCTTCAGCTCGTCCGCCGACGAGCGGAGTAATTCGCCGCCATCAAGCCGGAGCCCGCCCCCGGGCGGCGATCCGGAGACGTGAGCTTCGTGCGTCCACATCTTGCGGGTGAGCGTACCCGTCTCGAACGCGGTCAGGAACTCGTCGGCGGTCATCGGGCCGGCCCTGCGGGTCTCGCGGAGGGACGCGCGACGGCCGGCCGGGGTTCACCCCGTCGCCTCAGTTCTGTAGCATGGGCGGACCGAGCTACCGATGGCGCCCGCGCCCACTTCGCCCGACCTAGGAACCGGTCGTGATATGAGCATGATGCTGCTTCCGTGCCTGACATGCCGGGCGGAAATCCCGTCGTCCGCCGCCCGCTGTGACCGCTGCGGGCGCAGCCTGTCCGCACCAACCCCCGGGCCCGCCTCGGTGAGCGCGGTGGCGTGGGGGGCCCCCCTCGCCGCCATCCTCCTGGTGGGCTTACTCCTCCGGAGCTGGGAGTGGACCGGCCGGGGGTTGTGGTTCGACGAGGCGTTCACCTGGCGGCTGGTCGAGTTCCCGTTCGCCGAGATGATGGACCGGGCGACCCGGGACAACAGCCCGCCGTTCTATTACGTCGTTCTCCACGCCTGGATCAGGGTGTTCGGGGACTCCCTGGCGGCCCTCCGCGGGCTGAACGTTTTGTTCGGCCTCCTGGCGGTCGGCGGGATGTACCTGTTCGTCCGGGAAGCCGGCCGGGGCCGCGGGGAGTCGGGCCGGGGGCTCGCCCTGTTCGTGGCCGCCCTCACCGCGACCAGCGCGTTCCAGGTCCGGTACTCCGGGGAGGTCCGGCCCTACGCCCTCGGGGCGGCCCTCGCCGCCGGGTCGGCGTGGGCCCTGTTCCGGGCAATCCGGCCCGGGCCCCCGTCGACCCGGGCGTGGGTCGGCTACGGAGTCGTCACGCTGCTGCTCGCGTACACCCACTATTACGCCCTATTCATGATTGCCGGCCAGGGGGTGTTCCTGGCCGGGTGGGTCCTCGCCGGGGCGGGGTGGAATCCGGTCGCGGCTCTCCGCAGCTCCGCCTTCCGCCACGCCCTGCTGGCCGGGGCCGTCGTGGCCGCCGGGTGGGCCCCGTGGGTGCCCTCA
This sequence comes from Gemmataceae bacterium, assembly GCA_028288765.1. Classification (GTDB taxonomy): domain Bacteria; phylum Planctomycetota; class Planctomycetia; order Gemmatales; family Gemmataceae; genus Urbifossiella. Next base: position 11,383 of record JAQGHQ010000113.1, read on the forward strand.
TTCCTCCACCAGCGGGCCCAGGTCCAGACCACGTTCTGGGCCCCCCCGGTCGACGAATGGACCGTCCCGACGCTCTGTTACCAGATGTTCGTCGACCCGCAGCCGCAACCGCAGCCTCAGGAGTTGTCGCACCGAAAAATCCTGTTCACGGCCCTCCTCTTCGCCGCCGGCCTGGTCGCCCTCGGGCGGAAGGCCCGGGCGGCCGAGTGGTACGTGCTGCTCGCGGGCGGCGGGTCGATCGGCCTGAGCGTCCTCGTCTCCGAGTTCGATACCAAGACCCTGAGCCTGCGGTACTTCCTGTTCGCCCACCTGCTCTTCCTCTCGGGCCTCGGCCTGCTCGTCTGGCGCATCCGCCGCGGGACCGTTCGGTCCGCCCTCGTGGCGGCGGTGGTCGCCGGCAGCCTGGCGATCGCCATCGACTTCCTGCACGGCTTGCATCTCGCGGACTACCCGGGAGCCCGGGGCGCGGCCGGGTTCATCGCGGCCCGCCGTCAGCCGGGCGAACCGGTCGTCCTGCCGACCCCCCTTTGGTATTTCCCGGTGGCGTACCACTTGAACCGCGAGAACGTCCACCTGTACGACGCGGGAGGGCCCGTGGTCCACTACGAAGGCAGTGCCGTGTTGACGCCGGACGACATGATCGGCAGTCGGGAGCTGGGGGAGATCCGCGGCCCCCAGCTGTGGGTGGTGAACGGGGGCGGCAGGTACTGGGAATGGCGGGAAGTGCCGGTCCCCGCCGGGTGGGTGCTGAAGGAATCGCACTCCTTCCCGGAGGCCCTCCGGGTGGGTCGGGTGCACGTCCTACTCTACGAGCGGCAGTCGGCCCCGGGCGCGGCCGGGCCGTGAGGGCGCGTCCGGAGATCGGTCCAACCTGCGGCCGGGGCAGTTCCACCCCTCTCAGATAGGAGAACCTCATCCCGGCCGACGCCCGGACCCAACCGGCACCTACTCCGGTTTCTCTTCCTTGTTGGGGCCTGGGGCTTTCTCCTTACCGTCCTTCCACTTCTCCGGGTCCCAGACGCCGGCGGTCTGGCGCACCGTACTGAGGAGGCCGTCGACCTGGCGGCGCATGACCGCCGGGGTGACAACCCCCCGGTTCAGAAGCGGGGTCTGGACCCGCGGTGCCCCGTCCGTGGGGTCGATGGAGAAGAACGGCAGACCATTGGTGAAGTTGGCCTCCAGCATCTTACGGTAGATATCGGGCGGGACCGTGGTGCCCTTCGGAGGGGTGGTGAGCCAGGACGTGAGCCAGACCCACTGCCCGCTGGGGGAGATGTCCACGACCACCCGATGCGTCCACCCCTCCTGCTCGATCTTCAGCCGGAACCCGGCGACCTTCCCGTCCTTGTTCTTCACGTCCTCGATCTCGTACCCCATGTTCTCCAGCATGGTCCTCAGGGTGTCTAGGGTCAGGGGCTGGTCGGCGGGCTTCTTCGCGTCCTGCGCGGCTCCCGGCCGGGAGGTGGACGGGGCGGTGAGGAGCAGGGTGGCCACCAAGAACGGCAGCACTAACCCCCTGCGCATAGGGGTCGACATATCTGATCCCTCGTGGGTGCGAGTAGGTTCGCCGGTCCCAGGCCCACCGGCGGACGTCCTCGCGACCATACCGACGCCGTAATAACAGTATCCGGCGACGGGAGCGGTTGCAACACCTTCTCACGGGACCCTCGGGATCCGCTCTACTCGCGGATTCGGGTCCGTGGTCTGTCACCTCGATCACGTGGGCCCGAACCTGTACCCCAGGCGGTTACGACGACTGGCGGGGAGTGGACCGATGCAGGTGATCAGGCAGCTTGGCGGGAATCGTGCTTGAGGAGCCCGCCGAGCCGCTCCAGGCAGGCGACCTCGCCGGACAGGAGCAGGAGGATCTCGGGTCTACACCGGCCGACCCGGTGATAAACACTCGGAGGGGGCATGGGTGTTCCTCCCGGACCCCGAGAGGGATTCGAAACTTCCACCGGTTAACATCTCAGCTCGACCGGTCATGTCTCGTATCAGCTTGAAATCCCAGGGCTTGGTCACGGTCGGTGGGGAAAAACTCGCGCGCGAGTCGCGCGCATCGAGTTCGAGAAGTGTTCCGCTCGGGGAGGCCGCCGACGCCCGGGGTATACCAGGAGGGGGAGGACGGCGGCGTTCAGCAGCCTAATTCAGCAGCCTAAGACGAGCGAGGGGCGTGAGCCCCCCCAGGCGAGTACGACGCATGCTACCGCCGGTGGCCTTGCTCGGGGGGCTCACGCCCCCCGCTCTCCGGGTGGTAGAAGCACGCACGCGTCGTGCGGCCCCGGGGAAAAGGCGACTGCTTCACCGGGCTGAATGGCACTTCCGTGAGTTTTGGGTTGGCTCGGCGCAGCCCGGTACGGGGGCACCTACGAGTACCCGAATTCGTCCGTCTTTGGCGGCTCGGCCGCCTGGTCATCGCATCTTCCGCCGGTAACCTA
>JAQGHQ010000135.1 GCA_028288765.1 Gemmataceae bacterium
AAGCCCCGGGCAGCCTGCCCGGGGCTTCGGCGTTGGGCGGGGTCGTCGCCCGCCATTCACTTCTTCGCGGCGGCCTTCTCGAAGTACGCCTTCGACTCCTTCACGCCGGGCTTGATGGTCGCGGCCCCCTTCGTCCACCCGGCCGGGCAGACCTCGCCGTACTTCTCGAAGTGCTGGAGGGCGTCGATCACCCGCAGGGTCTCGTCCACGCTCCGGCCGAGCGGCAGGTCGTGGACGGTGATCGCCCGGACGACCCCCTTCTGGTCGATCACGAACGTCCCGCGGAGGGCGATCCCGCCCTCCAGGAGCACCCCGTAGTCCTGGCTGATCTTCTTGGTGATGTCGGCGACGAGCGGGTAGTTCAGCCCGCCGAGCCCGCCCTTTTCCCGCGGGGTCTGGATCCAGGCCAGGTGCGAGAACTCGCTGTCGATCGAGCAGCCGATCACCTCGGCCCCCCGGCTCTTGAACTCCTGGAGCCGATCGTTGAACGCGACGATCTCCGTCGGGCAGACGAAGGTGAAGTCGAGCGGATAGAAGAACAGGACGACGTACTTCCCGCGGTAGTCGGACAGCTTGAACTTGTTGTTGAACGCCTCGTCCACCACGGCGGTGGCGGTGAAGTCCGGGGTCTCCTTCTGGACCAGGGCCGGCATCGGTCGATCTCCTTGGTGCGGTCGTCGGGCCGGCCGACCGGGACCCGCCCCGGGCCGCGGCCCACGCTCACATGTTTAGGGACCGGCCCCGGGGATTCCAGCACGGCCGGCCAAGGGGAGCAATCGGCGGAGCCGATCGAATCGACGGGCCGTCAGTATTCCTGGAGCAACAGCGTGCCGTCCGCGGCGAACCAGCCCCGGCCGTCGATCTGGTAGACGCCGGCGGTGCGGGCCGCGAGGAACCGGCAGACTTCGAGCAGCAGCTTCTCCAGCGCCACCTCGTCGACCGCGTCGACCGGCTTGCGGAGCGTGACGAGTTGGTGCGTCAGGGCGACGTGTTCCATCAGCTGGGCGTGGTTCGGGCTGTAGTCGCACGTCTCCAGCAGGGCGGCGTAGGCGTTCAGGTCGTCGCGGATGTCGTCCTCCCTGGCGAGGAAGCGGTCGAGCAAGACGGGCGTGTTCAGGCCGGGCAGCCGCAGCTCGCCGACCGTCCACCCGAGGTCGTCGCCCTTGAAGTGCGGTTCGACCGGCAGCCCGGCCGCGTGCAAGTGTTCGGCCAGCGCCGCGGGGGGGACGTTGTCGGGGCTGCGGCCGAAGATGCGATACCACATTGTCAACCTCGGGTGCGACTGTCGCCGCCGGAACCGGCCGACCCGGGAGACGTCGTCGGTCGGCCCGAAACCGGTGGCCACGATGGTTTTGTAAGGCGACATCGCTTACCCGTCCTGCCGGGGGGCGCCGAATCGCGGACCCGTGGCGTCGAGCCCGGGCCCCGTCTCGTTGTCGACGTCTGCCGTTCTGTTACACTTTTCGATGTGCGCCGCTTCCGGCGCGGCCCGCCGCGCCCCACCGAAACGGCGACCCCCGTTCGCCGCGGGAATGGCCCAGGACACAGATACCGGACGTCCGGGGCCGGCCCGATACCGAGAGGGGGCGGTGTGACACCGCTGTTCGCTTGCTTTCCGGTTTGCATGACGTTCGTCAGCCTTTCGATCGTCGGCGCGATCATGATTCTCGCCGGGGCCGGGCGGGACGGGCTGCCCGAGTCCGGCGGGGACGAGCAACCCGCCCCGGGTAGTCCCGAGACAGCCGGCGGGCCGCCGCCGTGGTGGGTGGTCGTGCTGATCTTCGCCGCCGTCCTCGTCGGGATGCTGTTGCTATCGCTGGTCAGCGGGGATTCCTGACTTCGGACCCCCATCGGGTGCGATCGCGGGAGCCGACAATTTCGTTCTGACCGGTATTCGGCCAGAGAGGATTTGTTACCGACAGAATCATCTTTGACGCGAACGCAAACCGGGTTAAGCTGGGCCAACGCTTCGAGTGCCAGTTCGTCCCAATCTCCGGCTCCGTCCCTCTTCACTCCTTGCGTCCGGGGTGCGTGATGGACACGCGGCGGATTGTCCTGGTCAGTGAGACGCAGTTCGTCCCGATCGGCGAACTGGCCAAGGTCAGTTCGGCCGTGCAGAAGCAGGTCAACGACCACTTCGGCCCGGTCTGGGGCGTCCGGGCGGCGGTCGACCCGCTCGCCTCCCTCGCCGACATTCCCCCCAACACCTGGCCGGTCGTGATCCGGGACAACATCGGGATCAGCCAGGCGGGCACCCACTGGAACGAGACGCGGGACAAGCCGTTCGCCCTGGTGACGTTCCGGGAGGGGGACACGCCGGAGGAGGGCTGGCAGCCGACGGTCAGCCACGAAATCTTGGAGATGCTGGCCGACCCGTACGGCAAGGAGTTCCGGACCGGCCCGTCGCTCCGCCCCGGCCAGGGCCCGGTCGAGTACCTGGTCGAGGTGTGCGACCCGTGCCAGGCGGCCGGGTTCGTGTACTGGGTGGACGACGTCCCGGTCAGCGACTTCGTCTTCCCCGACTACTACACCGCCTTCACCACCGGGACCTACAGCCACGCGGGGAACATCACCGACCCGCGCGACGTGCTCGCCGGCGGGTACGTGTCGTGGCGGGACCCGGTCACCGGGATGTGGACGCAGTTCGTGGTGTCGACCGCCGGGGCGGAGTTCCGCGACCTGGGGACCACCCCCGCCCCGCCCGGCGTCCACCTCCGCGGGTTTATCGACCGGCAGACCGACGCCTATCTCGCCGAGCTCGCCGCCCGGGGGGTGCGGAAGAAGCGGAAACCCCGGGTCGCCCGCCCGACCGCCGCCGACGCCCGCTCGTGCCACCCGGCCGTCCGCCGGGCCGAGGGCGAGCGGTGGCGGCGGCGGATCGATTCGGTCCTCGGTTCGGCCGGCGGGTCCCCCCCGCCTCCCTTTCCCCCGTCGTGAGAGGTCACCATGAAGAAGTGGGCGCTCCTCTTCTCCCTCGCGGTCGCCGGGCTGGCGGCCGTCCCTGACACAGGCGAGGCGTGCGGCCGGCGGCGGGGCCGCCCGGTCTCGTGCCCGCCCGCCCCGTGCCCGCCCGCCCCGTGCCCGCTGGTCGTTTTCCCGGCGTATCAGCCACCCCCCATTCCGCCCGCCATCCAGACGGTGACGATCAAGGGCCGGACGTACCAGCTGCTCGACGCCGCCGACCAGGGTGAGTTCGAGGAGCAGGCCCGGCCCGCGACGGTCACCGGGGCCGGGATCGCCGGGGACGACACGTTCACCGGCACGGACCGCATGCTCCCGAAGACGACGATCCTGGCCGTGGAGGTCGAGGAGTTCGCGACGGTCGCCGAGATCGTCGACCAGCTGCTCACCAAGTCTCCGGACGCGATGATGGAGGGCATGGTCACGAAGACCTCGGACACCCGGGCCGCCGCCGAGACCCGGAACGTGCGGGTCACCGGGTTCATTCACGCCTTCAAGAAGGAAGGGGACAACGACTATCATGTCATCCTCGGGGACGGCGCCGGTGCCGAACCCGCGGTGTTCCTGAACGTCGAGGTGTCCGGGATTCCGGTGGGCGGGACGGCCGCCAACCGCAAGCGCCTGGTGGCGGTGCGGGACCAGTTCAAGCAGGCGTTCAACCTCGGGGCGACCGGCCCGGCGGGCTACAAACGGCCGGACGAGCCGGTCCCGGTCCGGATCACCGGGTCGCTGTTCTGGGACGTGGATCACAAGCCCGGGGCGGTCGGGCCGAGCGATCTGAAACCGAAGACGGCGTGGGAAATCCACCCGGTGTCGGAGATCGAGTTCCTCGGCAACTGACCGCACCCGTCGCACACCCGGACCGGACGGCGGGGGTGTTCGTTCGTAAAATGGCCGTAAACGGGTACGACGCGGGGAGGGTGTGCGATGGGTGTGCCGTCTGGTGAGATCGTGGCGCGGCCGATGGTGGCCCGTGCCTGCGGGTGTTTGCAGGAGTTCCAGCACTACGCGGTGGACAAGTACCGCGCCCAACGGCTGGCCAAGTTTCAGAAGACCCGATGCACCGTGTGCGTCGCCAAGCTGGTCGAGGAGCAGCGGCAGGCGGCGGCGGCCATTCCGAAGAAGGGGGAGGCGTTCCAGCTCCTCCCGACCGGCACCCAGGTGTCCATGACCCGGAAGCCGGACGGCAGCTGGTCCGGGACGCTGGCCGGCGGTGGGACGTCGGTCGAGGCGGTCGGGGACGGGCCGCAGGGGCTGAGCGTCACGCTCGCCCGGCTCTGGGTGACCGCCCGCGGGTCTCGCCCCGCCCCCCGGCCCGCCCCGAAGCCGGGCTGACGACCACCCCGCGGGTTTTCCTGCGTCGGGTGCCAACATGTCCATGATCGTCTCGATTCCACTCGGACCGGGACGAGTTCTCCGGAGCACGCCCCACCTCCTGTTCCCGAGCGGCGCTCCCCGCCGCGAGTCCACCGGCAGTGGCATTGTCGATCGGCGGGTTGCCTGCCACATAGATGGCGTACCCGGTCGAGGTCGCGAGCGGGTGGTATGTCCCCCGAAGTCGGTGGCGATCGTGCCGTCCCGACAGGGTGGCAAAACCACCCGCCCGAGACCAGTTTCGCACGTCCCAAAATTGCTTCCGGAACCACCGAGCCACACACGTCTTCCGGCAAAATAACCGAGGGGAACAGTTAAGATTGGTTAAGATTTACCGGTTTCCGACCGGCGCGCGTCCCCCTCAGGCAACTCAGCCCGGAGGTGGTTAACTTTCGTTAACTCGTTAACTATACATCCGTACATATTAATAGATCATACTTCAGATATTGACAGTCTCCCTGTTGAGACGTCAACACCGTCCGCCCGACCCCGGCCGGTATTCCCAAACGTTCGGGGGGTCCGACCCACTACCATAGCGGGTGGGACCGCTCCCCTTCGCACGGGATCAACATGGGGCTGTTCATCTCGATCCTCCGATGGGCGGCGGTCGCTACCGGTCTCATCCCGGCTTCGGGCCGGAAGAAATACCGGGTCCAGATCTTCGACGAGGACATCGGCACGTTCGAGCTGCCGTTCACCGTCGGGGAATCGGTCACCTCCGCCCCGGCCGGCCCGCCTGTCCGTCAGCTCCTCACCCGGCCGTTCAAAATCCGGCTGTTCGACGACGACGTCTTCTACTGGGCCGAGCCCGACCGCGGCGACACCACCGAGGTGGTGATCTGGGAGCCGAAGACGGCCGACGAGGTGGCCGAGGCGGACCGGTTCTACAACGCCGCCCACGGGCTCGGACCGGGCGGCGTGCCGCTCCCGGGCACGACCCGGCCGCTCGCCCGCCGGCCCGAGGACGAACTCCGGTTGATCGAGGCCACCCGGGCCGACCCCGACGCCGACCGGCCGTACCTGGACTACGCCGCCTGGCTGACCGCCCGGCACGACCCCCGCGGGGAGTTCATCCGTCTGACGATCGAGCTGGCCCGGCTGCCGGCCGACCACCCCGACCGCGAACGGCTCGACGGCCGCCGGCACCATCTCATCTCCCGGTACGGGGCCCGGTGGGTCCGGCCGCTCACCGACCTCGGCTTCTTCCCGGGGCTGCTCCTCCCGATGGACGTCGCCACGTTCCTCCCGGACATCTGGCTCGACAAGAAAGGTGTGGTCCTGGAACTCGAGGTGGAGACGGCCGGCGTCCTGGTCATGCCGGCGAGGGCCGACCGGCTGTTCTCCGCCGCCCCGTTCCTGCGCTCGCTCACCATCGGGTACCAGGGCGCCAGGCTCGCCGACTTCGCCGCCATCCCGGAGCTCGCCCAGCTCGATGCGTTCTCCCTCTCGTGGGCCGAAACGACCGAGGACGGCGTGCTCGCGTTCGTCCAGTCGCCGTACCTCGCCGGGCTGAAGAAGCTGACCCTGTCCAGCACGCGGCTGGGCCCGGAGGGCGGGTTGTACCTGGGCCAGTCGCCGTCGCTCGGCCAGCTCCGGTCCCTCGACGTGCGGTCGTGCGGGCTCGGCGACGAGGGGGTGCGGGCGCTGGTCGCCTTCCCGGTTTGCGCCCGGCTGACCGAGCTGAACCTCTCCTCGAACGAGCTGACCGACGACGCCCTGCGCGGGATCGGCGGGTCGCCGCATCTCGCGGCCCTGGCCTCGCTCTACCTGGAGGGCAACGCCTTCACCGCGGACGGGGTACGGGCGCTGGCGGGGGCGGCCTTCCTCCCCACCCTGACCACCCTCCACCTCGGCTCCACCGGGCTCGACGTGGACGCCGCCCGGGCGCTGGCCGGGGTGCGGTTCGAAAAGCTGACCGCCCTTCATCTCACGGCCACCTCGATCGGCGACGACGGGTTCCGGGCTCTCGTCGACGCGCCGTTCTTCCGCGGCCTCCAGGTGCTCGAAGCGGGGTACGCGGGGGTCGGGGACGACGGGGCGGAGGCCCTGGCCGGGATCGGGTTCACCGCCCTGCGGGAGCTGTCCTTCGACCGCGGCGAGTTCAGCACCGGCACCGGGATCAGTGCCCGCGGGATGACCGCCCTGGCCGGCTCGCGGGCACTGACCCGGGTGCAGAAGCTATCGGTGATGGGCAACCCGATCGGGGCCGCCGGGGCGCGGGCGCTGGCCCAGTCGGACGGCCTTCCGGAGCTGACCGAGCTCAACCTCCGGGACGTCGACCTCGGCCAGGAGGGGGCGGACGCCCTCGCCCGGTCGCCGCACTTCCAGAAGCTCACCCGGTTGTGGGTGACCACCGAGCGGGTGGGCGAGGCCGGGAAGAAAGCCCTCCTCCGGCGGTTCGGGGAGGATGTCGTGTGGTGATTTCGTCGAGCGGGAGGGCCGGATCCGCGGACTGAGGGGAAAAGCGATCGTCCCCTCGTTCTCACGCTGTCCCCATCCCCACATGCCCACGCTCTGCGTCCTTCGCGAACCTGTCGTGTTGGTCAGTACCGATTTGCGGAGAGTAGGCGGTCGAGCGCGAAGGCGACGCCGACCGCGATCACGACCTCGCTCGCCCGCGCCATGCGACTGAAGACCGTTTCGGAGGTAACTACGCCCGAAATGGCCGCGATGATCAAAAGCACCAAAATGATGAGCGACGGAACTGCGATCAATCCCCATATCACCATCCGAGCCGCAATCAACCAGCCCGGCGGTTCGCCGGGCCAACCACCCTGCCCTGCCCGATACCCCCGCGCCCCGACCGCCCGCCGGGTTTCCCCGGACAGTTCGGGTTCCGGCGCCGGAAGCCCCGCGAACGGATCGGCCGGTTGACGGGGAACCAGGGCAGGAACGGTCAACGGGTGGCGGCAGTTCGGACAGTTGACCGCCTGCCCAACCTGCGATTCATGGACCGTGAGGGGGCGGTGGCAAGTCGGGCAGTTGACGATGGTGGGCATGAAGTAACTCCCGACCGAGGGCTATTCGGACCGTGCTCCGCACGGGCGGATGGCATGGGTGGCATGCAATGCCGGTAACGCAATGATCGGTCTGATCGATTGGGGTATCGCTCACCAGCCGTTTCTCACCAGGATGGGGTGCTTACCAAACCCACCTGGGAGAAACGGCTTATGGGCACGGCACGGACGCCC
>JAQGHQ010000157.1 GCA_028288765.1 Gemmataceae bacterium
CGGCGAGCGGCCCGAGCAGCCACCCGACCCCGTACCCCCCGGCCAGCACCCCGCCGGCGAGGGCCGTCAGCACGATCGCCACCGGCCGCCAGACCCGCAACGCCCCGAGGGCCGCCCCGACCTTCCCGGGCTGGGCCAGCCGGGTCGCCTCCGCCCCGGCCAGGCTCTCGACCGTCGCCCGGCACGCCCCGTTCTCCGCGAACAGCACGACCAGCAGCCCGAGGGCCAGCCACCCGCCAGGCCCGTCCGGGGCGGCGAGCGGGAGCAGGGCGGTGGCGGCCGCCAGCACGGCCAGGGCCGCGACCAGGAACGGCTTGCGGGTGCCGGCCCGGTCGGACCACAGGCCGACCGGGAACTGGACCAGCCCGGCCGCCGCGGACAGCACCCAGACGAGGGCGATGCCGCGGTCGGAGAACCCCTTCTCCTCCTTCAGGTACAGCGGCAGGTACGGGAGGCAGAACCCGATCCCGGCCATCCCCAGGAAGTACGCCCCGTACAGCCCGACGCGGTTCCGCACGTCCATGGTCGGGGCGACCGGCGGTGCGGGCCCGGTCGGTCGATCGCCAGCTTGCGGGTTCATCGTGGGTGTCGCTCCGGTTCGGGTTCACGCTCTCCGGCGGCCGGCGACCGCACCAGGGCGAATACAGCGAGGAGGATCACCGTCCCCGCCGACCGCCGGGCTAGCCCGGCGGCCGCCTCCGCCCGGTGTTCGAGCAGCCCTGCTCCTCGGCCTCCATCTCCCCGGTCAGCCGGCGGCCCTCGGCCCCGGCCGGCACTGAAAGGACCGAGGGACCTGATCGAAGCGGGCCGCCCCGAGGCGGCCGAGAAGGCCCTCCGGGAGGGGGCAGGTCCACCCGAGCCCCGCCGTCGACGAGTGACTCGCCGAGATCGCGATCCGGCTAGCCGGTTCGCCGAGGCGATCACGCACTTCAACGACTCCGAGGCGCGGAACGGCCCGGCCGCGTGCATCACCGCCCGGGTCGGCGCCGTGTGGGAGGCCGCCGGCCAACCCGCGAAGGCCCGCGAGAGCTGGCTCCGTGCGGTCCAGTCGGAAGTAGGTCTGGCCCTGAGGGGTACGCACCACAAGCTGGTTCAGTCGTTCGCGGTGGCAGGCGACAAGGCGGCCGCGGAACGGCACCGTGCCCGCGGCCACGACTTCGCACGGGAACCCAACGGGGGTACCGTTCCGACTCGGTCACCCAGCCCGATTCAAGCGGGTAACTTCCACCCGCTTCATCCTGTTTCCTTATTGAAATTGGCGGGCGAGCGGGTATTCTGTCTCTACTCTCCTTTCCTCCCCAATTATTCTTATCGTTCGGGTAACATCCCCTCTCCCCTCTCTTTTTCGGGGGTGCGTCATGCAGTTGATACGTGCCGAACGCCGGCGCCGCGGGGCCACCGGGTTCACGCTGATCGAGCTACTCGTCGTGATCGCGATCATCGCGATTCTGATCGGGCTGTTACTGCCCGCCGTCCAGAAGGTCCGGGAGGCCGCCGCCCGGGCCAAGTGCCAGAACAACCTCAAGCAGATCGGGCTCGGCCTCTTCAACTACGAAAGTGCGAACGGCACTTTCCCGGCGGGTCAAGAGGGGAACGTCACGATCGGAAACTGGCGGGTGACGATCATGCCGTACATGGAACTCGGCAACGTCTACGACCAGCTGATCAACACCACTGCTACGGTCAACGGAAAGAGCGTGCCGAGGAAGGACGTGTACGACAGCCCCGTTTTGCAGAACTTGATCCTGCCGATCTACAAGTGCCCCTCGAACGCGCTGCCAGACCTCCAGCCGGCATCCTGGGTGACGTGGTGGACGAACAACAACCACATGGTACCGAGCTACCAGGGGATCATGGGGGCGACCCCCGACCCGGCCGGCAACACGTCCGCCATCTACCCCTCGAACTACGGCGGGTGGTGGTCGAACAACGGCATGCTGATCGCGAACGCCAGTACCAGGATCGCCGACTGCACGGACGGCCTGTCGAACACGGTCTTCGTGGGCGAACAGTCCGGGAAGGTGGCGAACTGTTCTTACGCCAACGGCGACGCCCGCAATGGCTACTTCACCCCGTGGGGCGGGCCTACTTTCAGCAACCCGATCGGCGTGCAGTCGCCGGGGGCGGACACCTGGGGCATGGGCCTGACCTGTGTGGCGTACCAGATCAACTCGAAGACCTGCCCGGCCGGGGCCGGGTTCAGCTGGGGCGGGAACACGGTCCTGAACTCGTTCCACACGGGCGGCATCAACATCCTGGGGGGGGACGGGTCGGTCCGGTTCGTTTCCGACAGCTTCGACTTCCCGACGTTCCAGCGGCTCTGCACCAAGTCGGACGGACTGGTGGCCAGTTTCAATTAATCCGGCGCCACTCCCCGGACCGGGTCACCCGCCCGGGGAGGTAATCCCTTCCTTCCAACCAGGAACGAACCAGCATGACGAGACGATTCGCCGCCCGGGGCCTCGGGGGCGGGCTGTTGACGGTCGCGGTCGTGTTCGCGGCGGCCGGATGTGGTAGCGGCGCCAAGCCGACCGGGACGGTAACCGGGGCGGTCAAGTACAACGGCAGCCCGGTGGCGGGGGGGTCAGTGAATTTCATCTCCACCACCGGGTCGGCCGCCCTGGCGCTGATCGACGAGGCCGGCGGCTACAAGATCGACAGCCCGCTGGAGGCGGGCGAGTACAAGGTGTACCTCCTCCCGCCGATCCCCGGGCAGCTGCCGCCCGGGACCAAGCCCGTGCCGGTGGCCAAGTTTAACGTCCCTCAGAAGTTCCGCGACCCCTCCTCCAGCGGGGTAACCACCACGGTCAAGGCGGGGCCGAACGAGATCCCGATCGACCTGAAGGACTGAACCGCCGGCCTGGAGGGCCATCAGGCCCTCCGGGCGGGTTCCTCAACCCTGCTCGGCTGCCGCCTGCACCCATCGCCGCTTCCCGGCCCATGGCGTCCGCCTCATACAGTCCGCCTTCTCCGTCGGGGTAAGCCGCGGGTCTGGGGGAGCGGGTAATATTACCCAACCACGGGCTTTCCTCCCCGTAGCACACCCACCAATGAAACTCGTTCCCGCCCTGACCTGGCTGATCGCCCTCGGCAGCACCTCGGCCGCCGGGTGTTCGTCCGCCCCGCCGCCCGCACCCGCCGCTACCAGTCCGGCCTGGTTCGAGGACGTGACCGATCGCGTCGGGATCAATTTCGTGGTCGACCCGGGGCCGGTCGGCTCGTACCGGATGCCGCAGATCGTCGGGACCGGGTGCGCGGTATTCGACTGCGACGGGGACAGCCGGCTCGACCTGTACCTGATGCACAACGTCGCCCCCGATTCGGCCAGCCGGAACCGGCTGTACCGGCAGCGGCCCGACGGGACGTTCGAGGACGCGTCGGCCGGCTCGGGGCTGGACTTCGCCGGACCGTGCATGGGGGCCGCGGTCGGGGACGTCGATAACGACGGCCGGCCGGACCTGCTCGTCACCCTGGTCGGGGGGGTGCGGCTGTTCCTCAACCTGGGCGGGGGGAAGTTCGCCGACGCGTCCGCCGAGGCCGGGATCCGCAACCCGGGGTGGGCCACGTCGGCCGCGTTCCTCGACTACAACCGGGACGGCCGGCTCGACCTGTTCGTCGTCAATTACGTGGACTACGACCCGTCCGTGCCCTGCCTCGGGGCCGGTGGGGAGAAGGACTTCTGCTCCCCGAAGTCGTTTCCCGGGACGGTGAGCCGGCTGTTCCGCAACCGCGGCCCGGTGCCGGCGGCGGGCGGCCGCCCGGCCGCCCGGGTGGGCTTCGAGGACGTATCCGTCCTGTCCGGGGTCGGCACCCTGCCCGGTCCCGGGCTGGGGGTGTACTGTGCCGACCTGACCGGGGACGGGTGGCCGGACGTCTTCGTCGCCAACGACGGGGCCCCGAACCGCCTGTGGGTGAACCAAAGGGACGGGACGTTCAAGGACGAGGCGGCCTCTCGGGGGGTAGCGTACACCATCATGGGACAGGCGTTCGCCGGTATGGGCGTCGCGGCCGGGGACCTGGACAACGACGGGCTGGTCGACATGTACGTCACCCACCTGTCGAACGAGACGAATACCCTCTGGAAGCAGGGGCCGCGGGGGATGTTCAGTGACCGGACGGCGGAATCCGGGCTGCCCGCCACCGACTGGCGGGGGACCGGGTTCGGGACCGCGGTGGCCGATTTCGACCACGACGGCTGGTCGGACCTGGCACTGGTGAACGGCCGGGTCGTGAAAGCGAATCCCGAGCCGGCCCCGGGGCTGCCGGGGTTCTGGGCGCCTTACGCCCAGCGGAACCAGCTGTTGGCCAACACCGGGGGCGGGCGGTTCAAGGACGTGTCGGCGGCGAACCCGGCCTTCAGCGGGCGGTCGAACGTCGGCCGCGGGCTGGCGTGCGGGGACCTGGACGGGGACGGGGCGGTCGACCTCGTGGTGACCGCGACCGCCGGCCCGGCCCGGGTGTACCGAAACGTGTGCCCGGACCGCGGTCACTGGCTCCAGGTCCGGGTGGTCGATCCCCGGTGGAATCGGGACGCGTACGGGGCCGAGGTGACCGTTACGGCCGCGGGGCAGCGGCGGCTGCGGGTGGTGACCGCGGCCGGGAGTTACCTGTGTAGCAGCTCCCCGGTGGTCCACTTCGGGCTCGGACCGGCCGCCGCGGTCGACGCGGTCGAGGTGACGTGGCCGGACGGGCTGGCGGAGCAGTTCCCGGGCTGTCCGGCGGACCGCGCCCTCACGCTCCGCCGGGGCGAGGGGGCGCGCCGATAGTTGACAGCCGACAGCTGACAGCCGACAGCTATCAGCCAAACCAGATCCAGCCACCTAATTGTCTGGCTGATAGCTGTCAGCTGTCGGCTGTCAGCTGTCAGCGGTCTCACGTCCGCCCGTCGGAGCAGACCATGAGTACCGGCCCTACCGAAAGTCAGCCGGCTTCTCCCACCGCCCGGCCGCGCCGCCGACGGCTCCTCCTGCTCGCCCTCGCCGCCGTCGCGGTCGGGGTCGCCGGCGGGTGGTGGCTCCGGACGGGCGGACCGGCCCCGCCGGCCGTCCCGGAGGGGGTCGGGGCGGACGTCGGGGCGGCGATCTCCGCCGCCCGCGGGGAGGTGGTCGCCGACCGCACGAGCGCCGCCGCGTGGGGCCGCCTCGGGCTGGTCTTCACCGCCCACGGGTTTGACGACCGGGCGGCCGACTGCTACCGGGAGGCCCACCGGCTCGACCCGACCGATGACCGCTGGGCCTACATGCTCGGCCTGTACAACCTCCACGACGGCCGCGACCCGGCCGCCGCCGTCGGACAGCTCGAAGCCGCCCTCGCGTGCCGGCACCGGACCACGGCGCGGGAGGGCGCGATCCGCCTCCGGCTGGCCGAACTCTACCTGGCCGAGCGGCGGCTGGGGGACGCCGAGCGGCTGTTCCGCGAGCACCTCGAGCGGGACCCTCTCGACCCCCGCTGTCGGCTCGGGCTCGGGGTCACCCTCCTGCACGCCGGCCGCCCGGCCGAGGCCGTCGAGTCCCTCAAGGGGGCGACGGCCAGCCCGCTCACCGCCCGGCAGGCGACGACCACCCTGGCGGCCGCGGCCCGCCTCATCGGCGACCAGGACGGCGCCGCCCGGTACGAGCAGCAAGCGGCCCGCCTGCCCGAAGACCTGGCGCCGCCGGACCCGTTCGCCGCCGACGCGGCTGCGGCGCGGGTGGACCGCCAGGACGGGTACGAGCAGGTGGCCGCCCTGGAGCAGGCCGGGCGCCTTCGGGAGACGGTCCCACTGTTAACCAGGATGGCCGAGGACCCGGCGGACGTACGGGCCGCCGTCACGCTCGGTCAGACCCTGTCGCTGCTGGGAGAGTTGGACGCCGCCGAGCGGTACCTGCGAGCTGCGTGCGCCAGGGACCCGGCGCACGTCCGGGCGGCCCTCCTACTCGGAACGGTACTGTTCGACCTGGCCCGAAAGGAAACCGCGGACGGTGACCGGAGAACCCGGCTGTACCGCGAGTCCGCCGACACGTGCCGGCGGGCGGTGGAGTTGAAGCCGGATCTGGCGATGGCCCACTTTTGTCGGGGCAAGGCGACACAAGGGCTCGGCGACCTCCCGGCCGCGATCCCGCACTTCCGCCGGGCGGTGGAGTGTCGGCCGGAGGTCCCGCAGTTCCACCTCGGGCTGCTTCAGGCCCTGGCGGACAGCGGGCTAACGGAGGAGGCCGCGGCCCGCCTGCCTGCCGCCGAGCGGGTCATCCCGGCGGATCACCCGGAACTAATCCTCGTCCGCAAGCGGCTCGGCGGCGGAGGCAAACCCGACTCGCAGTCGAAATCCTGAAGCCTGTAGGCCGGGTTCCGCCACTCCCCGCAGTCGGACTTACGTTCGAGAAATCGCGATGCCGATCTAGCAAAAACCGGGGCCTGTTCGGTCGGTATCCCGAGACCGGGAAGGTCGGCAACGACCTCCTGGTCGTGGGCCGCCGGTCTCGGTCCGCCGGTATCCCCGCCCGGACCCGCCTTCCGGTGCCCGCCCGATCTTCGCCGCGTTCACCACGTCGGGAGCGGAACCGAGTCGGGCGATCTGCTCGGGCGCCGCCCGGGGTCACCTCCAGAACTGCCACCAGGCTTTGTCCGTGCGTCCCGGAAGGCGGCTGGACGGCCGGACGTCGCCGTCCGTCGCGATCATCGTCGGCGCGGCGCATTCCAGGTCTTCCGGCCGGGCCCCGGTGTCCAGGGCTTTTCGGATCGCCTGGTATTCGGGGCTCCGCTCGATGAGCGCCAGGAACACTTCGTCTCCCATCTCGCTAATCTCGCCGGCCACCGTCAGACCTTCACGGTAGACCGGCTCGTCCATGAGCTTTTTCAGTCCGACCGTCTGCCCGCGGGGGGTCTGCCGGACGTACTCGTCCGCGAACCGGATGCCCATCCCGTCGAGAACGGCCCGCGCCACGGCGAGGGGTAAGAACTCCACGATGTCCGCGGCCAGTGGGACCGGTATGCCGTCGCTCACCAACCGGTCGCGGATGAAGTACACGTCGGCGGTCGGGTGGGCCGCGAAGACGGGTACGGCCCGGCGGATCGCTTCGGTCACCGTCATTGCGATCCCTCCCTCCCGTTGTTCCAAGGTCCCGCGACGGACGGCGCTCCGCCCGCCGGAGAGAGAGCCCACCGCGGCGCTTATACTCCCGGGCGCATCGTTGGTCGAAGGTCCACACGATAGCCGTTGTACGCGGCGTGGACGGCGAGGGCGGGGACGTGATCCTGGTCGAAGGAAACGCGGATCATCCCGGCCCCGTCCTTGTCCCGGTCGATCCCCACGGCGTACCACCCGTTCCACCGCCCGGCGATCGCCCGGGAAAGTGCGTTCGCAGCGTCCGCCAAGGTCTGGTCGTGCATTGGTAGATTCTCGTGAGGGTCGCCAAGAATCGTGTAAAATGCCCACCGCTTTCACACGAGGCCGCACCGCACCCCGGCCGGGGTAATCGTTATTCTAGCTGGGAGAGGATGTTCCGGCCGTCCACCAAATTCGGACCGCCGGCCGGCCTCCGGCGGGGCCTGGCCCGGCTGAAATGGGAGCCCGTCCCCTGACGGGCGAATAATCCTGCCGGAGGCCGCGGGCCGATTGACGCCAGGGCCGAAACCCTTGCGGGAAAGCCGACCCTCCGGGGTGTAGACGATTCCCGCCGGTGGCTGGTGGCGGGCCGCACGAAAGAGGCCCGCCACGTTCTTGCGCCGCGGAACGGCCGGGTCGCATTTCGCGACCACCCGGGTCGGCGAACTGATGCGCTCCCATTTGACCACGTTCACTTCGCGTCGTGGAAAATGATCCCGGCCGTGTGGCGGCTCCCCGACCGGACGCGACTCACCCCGTGCCGGACGTTGACGCGGTAGGTGCCGCGAGTACCCTGGACCGGCCGGTGGCGGACGGGAAAGATCACGCCGTCCCCCCGCCGGAGGGGGACGACTTCCGCCCGCGACTGCATGCGCGGCCGCTGCTCGGTGAGGACGAATTCCCCACCTGTGAAGTCGGTACCGGGTTCCTTCAGCAGGACCGCGACCTGGAGCGGGAAGACGTGGTCGCCGTACACGTCCTGGTGCAAGCAGTTGAAATCGCCGGGGCCGTACTGGAGCAGGAGCGGCGTCGGCCGGACCTGGCCGGCCTCGTGGCACCGCTCGACGAACGCGGCGTGCCCGGGCGGGAACCGGACGTCGATGCCCAGCGCCGCGTTCCAGCGGTCCGCGACCTCGGCGAGGAGTGGATAGAGGGAGACCCGCAGGGCCGCGAGGACCGGCGGCAGGGGGTACGCGAAGTACCTGTACTCGCCCCGGCCGTACCCGTGCCGGGACATGACCACCCGGCTCCGGAAGTGCTCGTCCGCCGGGTACATGTCCGCGACTGCCGCGCACTGCGCCGGGCCGAGCAGGGAGCCGATCGTGGCCCAGCCGTGGGCGTCCAGGTCGGCCGAGAGGGCCCGCCAATCCAGGGCCGCGACGCGCTCGATGACGTCATCACCCGCCCCCCCGGCTGGTCGCCCGGTAACATTCGGTTTTGGCATGAATCATATCCAATTGTCTATTTAATCATTCGGTCTCGCCGTGGACGAATGATACCACGGGTGCATGGTGGCAGAGCCGCGATCCGGCCGCCACCCGTCAAGCACGGAACGCCCCGCCGGGGTCCGCACTCCGGTTTTTGCTTTCAAATTCTTTTTCCGGACCGGCTTCAGTCGTCTTTGTTCTCTGTCATGAGCCATCGACTCCTGGGCCCGCCGTGCAGGGTACGAGACAATCCGATTTTCGACAGGATAACGGGATCGACCCGATTCGGTATCCATCCCGCCCATCCTGTTATCCGGTCAAACCTCTTCTCTCTGGCTGGAAGACTAGAGTCATATCTCGCTCGTAGCCGTCTTGTAGGGCACGCACGGCGTGCCGTTTCGCGATGAAAAAACCGGCACGCCGTGCGTGCCCTCCGAGGCGTGCGGAGCGAATCGCAGGTCTGTTTCTTCCGACCGCTCTCCTGAATCCGACGACTTCGCGAGGGTCGGGTTCAGGGCCGGGTTCACCCCGCGAGGGGTATCTGCCGGACTACATCTTCCGGCTGGCCGACGACGACGGGCGGAACCTCGCGATGAAGGCGAAGTGGAACGAGATCCGGCGGAAGAAGGACGCCCACTACGCCCCGGGACACGCGGTTCTGCAAGTACAGTGCGGAGTGCGAGCACTGACCCCGGAGTCTCTCGGGTCGCACGCCGGGTACATGAGGCGGTAGTGGGCGGGCGGGAAAACGGACCGGGCCGGGATGGCTCCCCGGCCCGGCGTGTTGCTGCGGTGTGTCCTACCGGACGTGCCCATCCGGGGGGCTCACGGGGCCGCCGACCCCGGGGCAGGTGGGCCCCTCGGGGTCATCTCGGACCGCATGATGATTCCAGGTCCCGCAGGGGATATCCCTCCCTGCGGCGGAAGCAATCCTGAAACAGCACCCTCGCGTGAGTCGGCGTGCGATACGCCGGAGCGGAGTCACACCTTCTTGTTGGAAAGGGTACGCCAGACATTCGGCCGCAGAAACAATATAGATGGTAACTCGTTCGCCAGAGAGATGCAAGGCAGTGAGCTCATAAACCGCCCGGCCGCCGGGCCCCCACCCCACCCGCAAGGAATAGACAGATCAACCTGTCGACCGGAGGCGACCCGGCCCGCGGGAGTACCCGCGGGCCGGCACCTCGGACCTACCTTCTTCGACCGGTCGCACTCATTGCTTACCCTTCGGTGGAGGCACATGAGCGGGGTGCGGCATCCCGGTGATCGGGGGTGGAACGGGGTGAACGGCGGGCGGGGGGGGCGTCACCCGGACCGGAGGAACGGTTGATGGCGGAACCGGGGGAACGGCGGGCGGGGGGTTCACGCGGACCGGGGGGACAGCTGGTGGCGGGGCAGGCTGTACCGGCGCCGGGACGTGACCCACTCGTCTGTCGAAACCGGGGTGAAGTACCTCCTCCGGGTGAGGGAGGGTGCCCGGTGGCCGCGGTTGCGGCTGTGGTGGCCGGGCCTCGATCTTGGGCGGGGGCTGCGGCGGTCGGGCCTCGATCTTGGGCGGGGGCTGCGGCGGCCGGGCCTCGATCTTGGGCGGGCGCTGCGGCGGCCGCGCCTCCGGCTTCCGGGTCAGGTCTGGCTGTGGGTGAACGGGTTGCTCGGGCCATCCCTTCGGGGCGGCCGGGCGAGTGACCGTCGCCCCGGTGAACCGCGGAGCTTCCGGTAATCGCAGCTTGACCGGGGCCGGGGGCGCGGCACCCACAGCCGGGCCTCGCTCTTTCACCCGGTCTCCCTCCAGTCTCGCTCGCTGGGCCCCGAAGTCTCGCACCGACCGGGCGTGTTGCGCCGCTTCCTTCACCCGGGCGATGTCGACCCGCTCCATTTTGAACGGCAGGTCCTTCGCCGTCCGAAATTCAGCAAGCGGCCGGACCAGGGCGGCGTCCCCGCGGTCAACCGTCCCGCGTGCGTAGTCCCGGTAGAGGGGGGCCGGCCGGGAGGCGGCCTGATCCCGCCGCGTGTAATACACCTGCCGGAGCTTGGACTCCCAATCGATATTCTGCCGCCCGTACGCCCAGTCCGTATGGGCGAATAACGGGTCATACCCGTACCGGGTGTTGTGGTACGAGAACCACGGGTAGTACCCGTTCTGGAGATAGTTGTTCGCGTAGTAGTCCCCGAAGTAGTAGGACCCGGTCCGGGGGCGGGCGAACAGGGAGTAACCCAGATACGCGGTATTCAGGGCCAGCCGGGGCGTGTAGGGGACTCCGGGCTGGAGGGCGGAGAACGTCGCCGGGGCGAACAACAGGCCCCGCCGCCAGAGCGGGTAGTCCCAGTACCCGGGGATATACGCATACCCTAACGGGGACCACTGGTAGTGGGCCGGCATCCACACCCAGTCCGGTGATCCGGCGGACCAGAACCCCGGCCGCCAGGCGTACCGGTTCGTCTGCCAGACCCACATTCCCGGGACCCAAATCTGATCCGCCGCCGGCGCGTCCCCGGGCGGGCCGGCTTCCAGACTCGCGGGCGGTTCCGGGAGGTACTCGACATCCGCTGGCGTGTCCGCCGTTCCGGCCGGCGCCCAGTACCCGCTCACCCACTGGCTCCCCTGATCCGTCCGGTTCCAGTACCCCGGTACCCAGACCCGGCCGGGGGGCAGGTCCCGCCAGAACCCGCTCACCCAGACAAACTGGTTCTGGTCGTCGTCCCACGCCCAGTACCCCGGTATCCAGGTGACGTTGTCCCCGGCCGGCCGTTCGTCCGGCGGGATCTCCTCGACCGGGGCAGGGGGGTCCTTGGGGGCGATGGGCCCGGGCTGTGGGTCGAACACCACGGGTCGGCCGAACGCCTCGTGGATGGGGCCCCGAGTCAGTTCCTCGACCCCGGCCGGTGCGCCGACCGCAGGGACCGATTCCGGGGCTGGTGGTGGGGGCGGCTGCCGGGCAGTGAGAAGGGGCGTGCCGATCAGGAGGCCGAGAACGGGGACCGTAAACACAAACCGAGCCAGGAAATCGGGCATGGCACTGCTCCGGGTCGAGACGAATACTACCGGGCGAGGATCAATCGATGCAAGCGGCATACCAGTTGATGAGAGCATCGATGCCCGAACCGGTTTCGGAGCAGCTCGGCGAACGGAGGAACCGGCAGATCTGGAATCGCCTGATGTTCGGGGATGGATGCGGCGGCATACGTGGAGTCTGACACAGGAACACGGCGAAAACCCGGTGTTCCCGGGCCGGTCACACCTGACTCGGAGCGGGTCGTGTGTCGATCCGCTCTTGCCGACCCCACCGCCTTTCACTGGCGGGACCGGGTGGACTTCTTCCCGAAGTTCTTCCGCAGGACGACCGCCCATCCGGTATCCGTCCGCCGCAACGACGCGCCGTCCTTGAACGACTTCATCACGGTCCCCGAGACCCCCCGGAAGACGGCCACCGCGGACGCCTGGTCACCCGTTTCGCTGACGGTGACGGACACGTCCGTCGGAGCAAAGTCGATGAGCCCCCGGTACGCCTGACCGAGTTTCGCGAACCCGTCCTTTGAGCACCACGCCCGGCTGCCGGGGTCGAGTGTTCCGTACGCGGCGGTCCAGTCATCCCGCAGGAGTGCCTCGAAGAAACTTTTCGCAACCTTCTCGGCGCCGGTATCGGTCCGCGGCGCAGGTGGGGGGGCCTTCGCGCAGCCGGCATGCGCGGTCAGGGCGAGGAGGAAGACACAAACCCGGCTCCAGAATCGCGCGTTCAATCGAATCCCCTCGTCGGGACGGACCCGGTGCGGACGACCGCCCCGGAATGAAGGCCCGACCGAGGGGCCGGCCCAGTCGAGATTCGGAGACACGAAAGTCGGGGGGGTGAAACGAGGTTGCGGGCCTGGTGCGAGAGCGATCCAGGCCGAGGACAGGTCGACCGGGCCGCGCCGCCCGTCAGTTCCCGCCCCAGGGGTCGTCGTTCGAGGTTTCGGTCGAGAAGAACCCCGGGGTCGTCAGGCGGACCGCCGAAATCTGGTAGGTGTTCGAGCCGCCCGAAGAGAACCGGAAGGAGTCGGGGAACATGGAGACGCCCGCCGGGCTGATCGGGTCGAGATACGGCCAGGTGTACGAGGTAACGTGCCCGTCCAGGAACAGGTAGTTGGCGTGCCCGCCGTGCCGGGTGGTGGCGACCCAGAGCTGGAAGACATCCACTCCCAGCCAGATGTCGTAATCATCCTGCCGCGGGTCGCCGCCCTGGGGCGAGTTCATGATACCGGCCGCGTCCCGCTCGCAGTAATCGATGAAGTTCGACGTCCCGACGTTGCCGGCCAGGCCGGCCAGGTTCCACCGCCCCCACCGGCGGGTCTTATGACTCAGCTGGGAGTTGAGCAGGTAGCTTGCCCGGTTCCCCCACCCGTCGGGCTGACCGTCGTTCAGGAATATGCTCCGGACCGACGTGTCTTCCGGGCAGCGGAAGATGGCCTCGGTCGGGTTGTTCTGGCCGGCCTTTACCCCCGCCTCGTTCGCCTCGAAGCTCGCGCCGATGAACGGCAGGATCTTGTCCTCCCAGTAGATTTCGGCGAAAGAGTTGGCGTCGGCCAGGTTCGCCAGGACGTCCGCGTTGAACGGGTGGTGGAGGAAGAATTCGCCCTGGTTATTGTCATAGTATTGTTGGGTGGCCAGGCCGATCTGGCGCAGGTTGTTTTGACACTGGGCGCGGCGGGCGGCGGACCGGACTTTCTGGACGGCGGGTAAGAGGAGTCCGATCAGGACGGCGATGATGGCGATTACCACCAGTAGTTCCACGAGAGTGAATGCCATGCGGGCGGGTTGTTTCGGCACGGTGGACACCCTCCGGGGCGGGCGAAGCTCCTCGGTACTACGGATCTTGAGATTGTAATACCGGTGGGGACGGCCGCAAGAGCAGAGCCGATTTTTCAGCCGCCTCATTCATCCGTCGGGTGCGATCCACTGCCCTTTTTTCGTGACAGTCCTGTGCCTCGATTCTCCGCACAATCGGACTTCATCATTGACCGACCAGCCTGTGAAGTACCATTTCCGAAAGTGAACTCCGGCCGACCACTCTGGCTCGGGTGAAACCACTCTCGTCCGGTGTTCGCCTCGCTCACCGTTCGGTAAGCATTCTCCAACTGATTCCCACCGGGCGTCCGCGACCCGCTTCCGTCGGACTGCTCTCCCCCGTTCGATGACCCATCCAAACTGAGGCTTGCCGCACCCGATCGTGGATGGAAATAGGTCGTACCTCACCAGACCTGCGCACGGTCCGAGAAGAGGGTACAACCGCTTCGGCACGGGCGGGTGGAGTTGCCTCCTGAATCGGGCAATTGTCAATAGCCCGGGCGCGAGTTAATAATGAACAAATGTATATGTACTAGGCGATTTACCGTCGGCTGTGTTGGCAGAAGGTCGGGTGGGCTTCGTCAACGTGCAAATCTTAACAAATCTTAACTCACCAGAGTGGTTCTTTCGCCGGAAGGCGTTTCAGGTTCGAGGGTTTAGGAGACTTATGCTGGTAAGTGTTTAATCGGCCGGAATCGGCCGGAATCGGCCGGATGATGTTGCTGGTCTGGTGTATGGGCAAGCCCCGCTCCCGAGCTCGGGGAAACTCCCCCCCGCTGGCGATCCCGGTTGGTTGCGGGCCAACGATTCATCACGGACGCGAACGTGAAGGCTGTATACGTCCGGCACGACTCCTGCTTCTCCCCCCTCCCACGAGACGACGTCCATTACTGCAGTCCTGATGTTGGCCCGTACGGACCATCTGTTCCCGCGGTTGATTCCCGGCCCCGGGACGGTCGCCATTCATTCCCCCCCAGGAACCTCCAGACTCGCCGGAAGGGTGTCGTGATGCCGCAGTTCGACCTCAAGGGCTCCACCTCGCTTTACACCTTACCCCCGACCGGAGCGTACTCCGACGCGGGGCTCCAGAAGCTTGAAGAGGTGATCGAGTACTCGGCCCAGCTGCTGCCGGCCGAAGGCCCGGTCGGGGCGTTCGTATTCCTGAACCCGCTCCACGCCTTCGAAAACATACCGTTCGCCAAGGCCGTCCCCGAGGCATCCCGGCTCTTTCAGTGCCAGCCGTTCATGCCCGAAACGCGATACCGCGAGGAGCTAAACCGCGGGCGGATCGCCGTTGCTGATCTCCGGGCCGTGTTGGAGGACGAGCTCGGGCCGCTGGCGTGGGAATCGGTCGGCGGGCTGGGTTCCCGGCTCGACCTCCGGCTGACCATGCTCTGCACCCCGTCCCTGTTCGGGACCCCGGAGGAAGTGGACTGGTTCCTCGCGGAGTCGGACGGGTACAGCCGGTTCCAGGCCGACGTCGGCGAGTGGGCCCGGGACCGGATCGTCGGGGACGCCAAGCGGTGGATTTTCGGGGAGGTGATCAACACGGGCGCCGGGGGTGACGGATACCAGGACCCCGCCCCGGGCGACCGGCGGCGGGCCCACGTCCTCTGGCCGCTGGTGGACGTCGTCCGGCCCGTCCTCCGCGGGCCCAGCGGGTCCGTGACCGACCGGCAGACGAACACGCTCTGGGAGGAGTTCTCCATCCGGGCCCTCTGGCAGGTGTGCCGCCGGGGCGTCGAGGCGTGTTCCCCGACCCCCTCCGGGCAACGCGACACGACGGCCCGGCATCGCGACCTGCTCCTGGAGGCGACGGGCCGGGACTCCGACGCGCACGTCAACGACGTCCTGATCCGGTACTGCGCGGCCTTCGCCGACCAGGGGTTCGCCGCGTGGCGGCTGCCCGCCTGGGAGGCCGGGTTCTTCAAAACCTTCCTCCAGATGTACCGGCAGCCGGGCGGGCCGCCCGACCGGTGGCTGCGGGACCTCTGCCGGGAGGCGGCCCGGCTCGACGACGCGGGGGCCGGGCCGATGGAGTCGGTCCGCGAGTCGCTCGAGATCCTCGGGGTGCCGGAGGCCGAGTGGGAGGACTTCGTGGCGGCCACCGTGGTGACGCTCCGCGGGTGGGCGAGCATGCTCCGCCAGATGGAAGTCCGGGCCGACCGGGTGCCGACCCCGGCCCCGCGGGGCACGTTCGTGGAGTTCCTGGCCGTCCGCCTGCTACTCGAACGGCTGGCCCTGACGCACGTCGCCCGGACCGAAATGGATTACCGGGGCGCCCTCCGGGACCTGCGGAAGCACCTGGCGGCGCAGGCCCCCCCGCCGCCGGCCCCGGCCGTCGAGCCGCGGACGTTCCTGGTGTTCCGCCTCGCCCAGGTGCTCGGGTGGTGCCCGTCCTACCTGCACGGGATGACCCCGGCCGAGTGGGCGGTGCTGCTGGCCGAGGTCGAGGCGTTCCCCGATCTCGCCCGCCGCACGGTATTCCACCTGGCGTACGAGCGGCAGTACCGGACCCGGGCCCTGGACGCGATCGCGACCCACGCTGCGGTTCCCCGGGCCAGGCCGGCGGCCCCGCGGTTCCAGGCGGCGTTCTGCATCGACGCCCGGGAAGAGTCTTTCCGCCGGTACATCGAGGAAGTGGCCCCTGACTGCGAGACGTTCGCGGCGGCCGGGTTCTACTGCGTCCCGATGTACTTCCGCGGGGTCGGCGACGCCCACGCGGCTCCCCTGTGCCCGATCGTGGTCCGGCCGCAGCACTGGGTCGGGGAGGAGGTCGTGTACCCGCTGGCCGAGACCCACCGCCAGCGGCAGAAAACCCGGCGGGCGATCGGCCGCGGCGCGCGGCGGTTCCACCTGGGCACCCGGGGGCTGGCCGTCGGGGCGTTGCTGACGGCCGGGGCGGGGCTCCTGGCCTCGGTCCCGCTCGTCTCCCGGATCCTCTTCCCGCGATTGAGCTCGGTGCTGCTCCGGTTCGCCCGCAGCTTCGTCGAGCCGCCGTCGGTCACCCGGCTGGTGCTCGAGCGGGCGGCCCCGACCCCCGGGCCGCACGGGCCGCACCTCGGGTTCTCGGTCGAGGAGATGGCGAACATCGGCGAGCGGGTGCTCCGGGACATCGGGCTCACGTCCGGGTTCGCCCGCCTGGTGTTCTTCTTCGGGCACGGGTCGCACAGCCTGAACAACCCGCACATGGCCGCGTACAACTGCGGGGCGTGTTCGGGCGGGGCCGGCGGGCCGAACGCCCGGGCCCTGGCCGCGATGCTGAACGACCCCCGGGTCCGCACGATCATCGCCGGCCGGGGGCTGCCGGTGCCCAAGGAGACGGTGTTCGTCGGCGGGCTGCACAACACGGCGGCAGACACCCTCACCTACTACGACCTCGACCTGTTGCCGAAGTCGCACCTGGCCGACTTCGAGGCCGCCCGGGAGGTGCTCGAACGGGTGTGCGAGCGAAACGCCCACGAGCGGTGCCGGCGGTTCGATTCGGTCCCCCTGTCGGTCTCCCCGCCCGACGCAAGGGCATACGCCCAGGAACGGGCCGAGGACCTGGCCCAGACCCGGCCGGAATTCGGGAACGCCTCCAACGCGCTCTGCGTCGTCGGCCGGCGGCAGCGGACCCGCGGGCTGTTCATGGACCGGCGGAGCTTCATGCACTCGTACGATCCGACCCAGGACGACGCCGAGGCGACGATCCTCGCCCGGATCCTCGCGCCCGTGATACCGGTCTGCCAGGGGATCAACTTGGAGTATTTCTTCTCCGCCGTCGACCCCTCCGGGTGGGGGGCCGGGAGCAAGCTCCCGTTCAACGTCACCTCCATGCTCGGGGTGATGGACGGGGCGATGAGCGACCTGCGGCAGGGGTTGCCCTGGCAGGGGGTCGAGATCCACGAGCCGCTCCGATGCCTGTTCGTTATTGAGGTGGCCCCCGAGAAGATGTTGAAGATCATCGACCGGAATCCGTGGATCGGTCGGATCATCCGGAACGGGTGGGCCCAGCTCGCGGTGCTGGATCCGGAGTCGGCGGACCTGCGGGTGTATCGGAACGGGGAGTTCCAGCCCTACAAGCCCGAGAAATCCGTGCTCCCGACGGCCGAGTCGTCGCTCCGGTGGTACACCGGCCGCCGGGACCACCTGGAGTTCGCCTCGGTCGGGGCGTAGCGCGGGCCGCGGCACGGGTGCCGTCATCCCGGTCGTGAGGACTGTGCCTGCCGTCGGACGGCATCCCGCCGCGGTTCGAGTGGTTGATACTGGACGCCCGCGCCCCGCCCGTGGTAGACTCTCCCCCACTTACCCGGATGGGCGCCGGGTCGGGCCACACGACCCCCGGTTTTGAACCAGGGGTCGTGCCGTTTTCCCCGCCACTGATAAAACCAGTCACCGCCGGCCCGTCCCGCTTTCGGTACCCCGCGGGAGGGACGAGCCGGGTTCGGTCGAGCCCTCGGCCGCGGCGGTCCGAGGCCGTGACCCACGTTGCGTGAGGGTGGCGAATAGCACAACCCCGCGCCCCGCCCGGTCCGACCGACCTCCCACCATTCGAGGAGCCATGATGACACCGACTGACCTTTCCGAGGACCGCCGCCGGGTGGTTTTCGCCGCGCTCGTGGCCGCCCAAGACGAGGGGCTCACGGTGGTCGCGTCCCGGGATCTCGTGGCCGGTCGGCACGGACTCACCGCCGAGCAGGTCCGGGCGATCGAGCGGGAGGGGCTCGACCAGGGATGGCCGCCACTCGGCGACTGAGCCCCCCGGCAGATCCTACCCACGCATTGCAACCCGAATAATGGGGCTAGCGGACAGGGTCGATGTCATGTATAATTTGACTATCGCCCTATTCTTTGAATTCGCACCCCCCAGGATCTGCCTGTGACCAGCACCACCGCCGTGAGAGAGAAGGAAAAGGAGACCGAAGAGCTCCGCCAGCTCGTGATCCAGGCCCGGGCGTCCGCGGAGGTCGAGTCCCAGGCCGACAAGTGCCTCGACCGCCTCCGCCAGCTCTACACCGCGGACCCCGCGCAGTTTTCGACCGAGGACGTCCGGTGGGTGAACGTCCTCCGCGGGTTCCTGGCTGTCCGGCTCGCCGCCCACGGGCCGAAGGTGAAGGGTGCTCCGCCCGTCCGCACGCCGAAGCGGAAAGGCGATACCCTGGACCACTGCTGGCGGTGCGAGACCCCGGTGGACGCGCGGTTCTCCGACATCTGTCCGGAGTGTGATTCGAAGGCGTACCACTGGCGGGTCTGTCCGGTCTGCCGGGCCTGCGGGTGCCAGCGGTCCGGGAAGATCCTGGTCTGATCCGGCAAGCCGGGCCCGAGAGGGGTGGACGGGGTGACGGCCTCGTCCACCGATCCGATTCGTTCGCGAACCGAGATCCACGACCGTCATCCCGACCCGATGGGGTGTATTGTTGAGAAACAGGGTGCGTCAAATTAACAATGGTATGTTGCCCGCGCGAAGGCCTTCTTCGCGTCTCGTCGAATCGCCTGGTCCGGAAAGGTGCCCCGCCGGCGCCCGGAAATCTTAGCGGTCCGCCCGCACGTGGGCGACGGTTTCCGGCACGACCACCCGGCGCCCGCCGGCGGGCGTTTCCACCTCGAGCCCGTCGAACCCCATGTCCAGCATCCGCCCGGTGAAGGTCCCGCCGTCGGTCAGCTCGACGACGACCCGCCGGCCGAGTAATCCCGTCCGCCACGTCCAATCCGCCGCCACGGCCCCTCGCTCCCCGGCGAGTAACCGCCCGTATTCGTCGTCCAGGTGCCGGACCACGGCTCCGGCGGCGGCGCGGAGGTCGACACCGGCCCCGGACACCGCCGCGAGCGATGTGGCGTCGGGAAGTCCGGCGGCGACGAACTCGTCGGCGGACTGGTTCAGGTTCAGCCCGATCCCGGCGACGACCGCCCGGGCCTGCTCGATGAGGATGCCGCAGACCTTCTTCCCTCGAATGAGCAGGTCGTTCGGCCATTTGATTCGTGCCTGGACGCCGGTGAGGTCATAGACCGCACCGCCCACCGCCACGGCGGCCCAGGCCGTCAGGACCGATGCCCGCAGCAATTCGGCCGGCGGGAACAGAACGACGGACACCAGGAGCGAACTGCCGGGCCGGCTCTGCCACACCCGCCCAAACTGTCCCCGTCCTCCGGTCTGATTCTGGGCGAGGATGACGAGCCCGTTGGCGTCGGGGTGGGCGAGCTGGTGGGCGAGGGTGTTGCTGCTCGCGACCTCGTCGAAGACGAGAACCCGCCGGCCGATCAGGCGCGTGTCGAACTGCCATTCGGTGTGAGGAGTCGTCATCGCCGGACCTATCAGGTGTCGGGACTGTCGCGGTCCCGTGCCGCCGCCACGACCCGGCGGGGTCGACCCGGCCGGTGGTCCGTCGCGACACTAATCGAGATAATCCAGCCCGATGTCGAGGGCCGGGGCGGAGTGGGTGAGGGCCCCGACGCTGATCCGGTCGACGCCGGTCGCGGCGATCTCGCGGACCGTGGCCAGGTTCACCCCGCCGGAGGCTTCGAGCTTCGTATCGGGCGCCACCGTGTCCCGGCGGACGACGGCAGCCCGCATCCGATCGGGCGTCATGTTGTCGAGCAAAACGATATCGGCCCGCGCGGCGAGCGCCGCCTCCAGCTGCTCCGGCGTGTCCACCTCAACCTCGACCGGCAGCCAGTCGTTGTCGGGCGCGGCGCGGGCTGTCTCGACAGCAAGCCGGACGTCGCCGCCGAGCCCGGCGAGGTGGTTGTCCTTGATCAGGATGCCGTCGTACAGGCCGAGCCGGTGGTTCGTTCC
This sequence comes from Gemmataceae bacterium, assembly GCA_028288765.1. Classification (GTDB taxonomy): domain Bacteria; phylum Planctomycetota; class Planctomycetia; order Gemmatales; family Gemmataceae; genus Urbifossiella. The sequence goes on from JAQGHQ010000157.1 coordinate 20,109, forward strand.
GCCGCCCATCCGGACCGCGTACTTCTCCAACAGCCGCCAGCCCGGCGTCGTCTTCCGCGTGTCAAGGATCTTTACCGGAAAGCCGGCGGCCGCGTCGACGTACTTGCGGGTCAGGGACGCGACCCCGCTGAGTCGCTGGAGGAAATTCAGGGCGGTCCGCTCGGCCGAGAGGATCGACCGGAGCGGGCCTGAGACGACGGCGAGGACCATTCCCCGCTCGACGGGCGATCCGTCACAAACCGCGGCGTCGAACGTCAAGGAGTCGGAGACGCCGGCGCACACCGCCGCGGCGGCAGGGAGCCCGGCGACGACCCCGGTGGTGCGGGCGACCAAGGCCGCCCGGCCGCGGTGGTCGGCCGGGATAAGAGCCCGGCTGGTCCGGTCTCCTGTCGGGCCGAGGTCTTCGGCGAGGGCGAGGTCGATCAGCCGGCGGCAGGCTTCCGCCTCGTCGGGGGTGAATCCGGTCATGTCTTTACCCTACGCGGGCAGACCGGAGAGGAGAAGTCGAGGAGTCGTCCCAGGGAGCCGGGGAGCAGCGACGGGGTTTCGGACATCCGGTGTGGATCAAATTCGGGGTAAAACCCGGAAGAGAAAAAGCCGGTCGGCCCACGCCCCTGTGTGACCGAAGACCGTGCCCCGATTGCTGCCCTCACAAACAGGGCAGCGGGGCTGTTCTCCCCCGCGGGGAGGGGAGGTGCTTCACCCGTTCGGCGAGAGCGGCAGCGGGGAGCGAGGGACCATCGGCTGGAGGAGTTCCAGTGCCCGCTCGACGGCAACATCCCACTGTCTCATCGGATCCGCCTCGACAACGTGTGGGGTGACACCGACGCCGTTGATCGGCGATCCGCGCGGGGCAATGAGCTTGGCGATCGTCAGCCGAACCGTGCCGGACTTCCCGCGCGGCCGGTCCGGGTCGTCCGCGGCGGTCAGTTTCAACGGGTACTGGATCGTGCCCTTTCCGAAGGTCGGCATCCCGACCAGCACCGCCCGGTTGTTGTCCCGCAGCGCGGCGGCGACGACCTCGGCGGCGGACGCCGTCTCGGCGTCGATCATGACGACGAGGGGCACGTCCACCGCGTTCATCCCACTGTCCGACGAGAATACCTGCCCGGCGACCTGCCCGAGCTGGCCCTGAGTGGTGACGATCAGCCCGGCCGGAAGCAGCCGGCGGGCGACCTCGACACCGGCCACGAACGAGCCGCCGCGGTTTCCCCGGAGGTCGAGGAGCAGCGCTCGCATCCCCTGGAGTTTCAGCTTGGCGATGGCGTCACCCAGTTCCCGCGGCGTGCCGGCGTGGAACTCGCTGACCCGGACGTACCCGATCCCATCGTCCAGGTTCACAATCCGGTCGCCGTAGACCGTCGGGACGGCGACCGGGAGACGGACCGTCGCGTGTGGGCTCTCCGTCTTGGAGGGCGGAGGGAGGTCGATCTCGTGGAATCTCCCCGCCGGTGTCCGGAGCGCGTCCGCCAACCCACCCGTATCGACCACCCGTCCGTTGACACGGGCGATCCGGTCACCTTTCCGCAGGGAGGTGTGAAACGCGGCCCAAGACCCGGGGGCAACACCCTCGACGACGAGCCCGCCGTCATGGAATGCAAGATAGAGGCCGTACACGGACAGGTCCGAACAAGTGTCGATGACCTCGACGGTGTAAGCCGGGGTCAGAAATACCGTGTACTCATCAAGGCCCGAACACGCCCCGCATACGAATTCGACCGCTAGAGCAGCTGGGTACCGGATGGGGAAGGTGTCTTGTGCGGCGGCAAGAAGTTGTTTCAGAGCGGCCCGTGCCTCGCGGGCGTCGTTCACTGGTCGCTTTGCCCAGAACGCCCGCAGGTTGAGCCGGAACGCTTCGACCTTGTCGGTCGGCGGGTTGCTGCTGAGGAACGCCTGACGAAAGGCCGCGCCCCCGAGTGCGCGCTCCAACTCTTCAACTCCATTGGTCCAGAGGTGTTGCGGCGTAGCCCGAACCGGCTCGGCGAACATCCCCGGTACTTTGGAAGTTATCTCGGAGAAGAGGTTTACGGCATCGGCCGTCGACAGGGCGGAGACGAACTGCAAGAACCCGGGATCACGATGACGACGGACTTGTTGAACCCGGCGAAGCGCGACGTTCAGTTTCTCGCGGACGTCGGGCGAAGTGCGGTCGGCGGCGTGGAGTTCGCAGTACGCGGCGAAGACCATCTCCCAATCGCCGGTTTTCTCGGCCGCAGTCGCGCGGGCTCGCAATTGCGCGGGGGTGGGCTTCGTGAGGGAAGAGGGCTTGGTCGCGGTGATCGGCTCGGCGGCGGCTTCCCACTGAGTCGGGTTCGTCGCGGGAGTCGAGAAGAATGGCTCGGCGGCCGAGAGCGGGCGGGTCAAACCGACGAGAACCAGGAGTGTAGTCCCGATCCCGAAGCCGCGGTGTGTGAGCCACGCGGTCATGGCCAAAGTCTCCCTGGGAGCGGTTTCCGCTCAGATGCCGGTCGGGAGAGGAGTTAAAGCGGATGATACCCTCTTCCGCCGGCCCGAGTCAAAGGATTGTTACACCCGAGTTACCCCAAGTCTTCACATCGCAGATCCTCTATCCTACCCGACGATTCAGCCGGCACGGTTGTTGGCAAGACCTGACGGGGTGTTACCCCGGGGATACATTACGGAGACCCCTCTCGAATTCGGAACGTCCCTTCATGTCGGGGTCGCGACCCGAGCGGTGAGGGACCGTGCAAGACTCTCCGGCCGGGTGCTGGTACGAGGCTACCGTCATGACCGATCTGGTCCGCAAGGAAGTTATCTCGCGGGCGAATATGGTGGTCATCAAGGTCGGGACCAACGTGCTCGCGAACCCGGCCGGGCATCTCGACCGTAGCCGCATCCAGTCACTCGCCGATCAGCTCCATCGCATTCGGTCGGGGGGCCGGAAGGTCGTGTTGGTCAGCTCAGGGGCGATCGGCGCGGGAGTCGGCAAACTCGGACTCGGAAAACGCCCCGCCGACCTACCCCATCTTCAGGCGTGCGCGGCAGTCGGCCAGTCGGCGCTGATGCAGCTTTATCAGGAAAGTCTTATCCCACATGGGGTTCAGACCGCCCAAATCCTGCTCACAGCGGGCGACTTCGATAACCGGGCCCGATACCTGAACGTCCGAAACACGGTCCTCACGCTTTTCGAGTACCACGCCCTCCCGATCATCAACGAAAACGACACGGTTTCCGTGTCGGAGATCAAGTTCGGTGACAACGATCATCTTGCGGCAATGGTCACGAACCTGCTCCGGGCACCTCTGCTCATCCTCCTCACGAACGTCGACGGACTGTATGCCGAAGACCCGCGGGGGAACCCGAATGCAGAACTCCTCGCGACCGTCCCCCACATCGATCAGTCGATTACGGAGATGGCCGGAACGAGCAAAAGCGAGCTCGGAACCGGGGGGATGCGGAGCAAAATACGAGCCGCCCGACTGGCAACGGCGGCCGGTGAATCGGTGATCATGGCGAACGGGTCGGTCGACGGGATCCTCGATCGGGTCTTCGCGGCCGAACCAGTTGGTACGCTGTTTCTCCCCCACGGTCAAGACGTGCCGGCCTGGAAAAGATGGGTGGGGTACACGGCTCGGCCGAAGGGGAAGCTCCGTGTGGATGCAGGCGCGCGTCGGGCGGTGGTCGAACAGGGTAAGAGTCTCCTTCCGGTCGGGGTAACCGTGGTGGAAGGAGACTTCCGTAAGGGAGACGTCGTGTCGGTGTGCGACGAAACTGAGCAGGAAATCGCCCGCGGATTAAGCAATTATTCGGCCCACGACGCCGAGCGGATTCGTGGTCGGTCGAAGGAGCAAATCGCCACCCTGTGGGGGACCGCTCCCTATCCCGAACTCATTCACCGGGACAATCTTGTCGTGATCGCCACGGGGCCGGTGTAGAATAACGATACACATTCTTTGGGCCCCCAGAAACTCTCTCTCGGGGCTGTTAGAACCTCTGGTCGGCATCGTCAGTATGGTGACGAGAGAAGCTGACCGCGATCCCGGCCGACCGCAGTGATGCCGAATGGCTCCGCGAACGACTCTGGCCTGCCATCGGGGTCCGCCCGACGGGCGGAGTTTGAATCGCTGTATCAACACTACAGCCGGGAAGTCTGGGCACTGTCCTACGCCCGCTGGATGGACGCGGATCTCGCGATGGACGTGACGCAGGAGGCGTTCCTGCGGCTGTGGCGGCAGTGGGAGGCCGGGGAGGACATTCAGAACCCCCGGGCGTGGCTCCTACGGGTGGCCCGCAATTTGGCGGAGGATTACGCCAAGAGCGCCTTCCGACGGAACGGGACGCAACCCCCGGAATTCCTGAACGGGGTGCGGTCGTCCCAACCGCTGCCGGTGGAGATGTTGGAGAAGGAAGAGTTGTTCGCCCGGCTACGGGCGGAGCTGGAAGAACTCTCGCCGGGCGACCGAGACATCTTGACCCTGCGGTACGCCCTCGATTACGACGCGAACACGATCGCCGAGTTACTCAACGTCAACGTGACCGCGGTTCACATGCGGCTGAGCCGGGCCCGACAACGGTTGGCCGAACGGCTTTCAGTACACGGCGACTTTACCCCAGACAACCCCGCCGAGCGAGGGACGAATAGATGAGCCAGAGTATCATTCAACCCGACGCGATCGACTCGTTTCTTTCCGATTTCTTCAAGTCTCGGATGCGGCACCCGTGGCCCGCGGCTCCCGTCCCCGTGTCGGCCCAGCCGTCGGCCCTGGTAGCCCCCCGGGTTGCCTCGTCGCAGATGGACACGAACGGTCGTGCCCGAATAACGCTTGCGGCCTCGGTCGCGCTTTTAATCGGGACCTGCTGGTATCTCTCGAACGGATGGCAATCCGCCGACCGCTCGCTTTCGAAACCCGGTCAGGGCGGCGGCCCGAACGTCCTGCCCGAGTCGACCGCGGAGTCCCCCGGGGCGTTCGAGAAGAATCGTAAAGACAAGGCGAGTCAGACGAAAGATCCGATGGCCGGGTTCCAGCCGGGGCCGATCACGCTGCCGTGACCTTTCGAATCCAACCCACACCACGCCCACCCCTCCTCGGGTGGGCGTGTGCGTTTTCCGCGAGGCAGATTCTCGGTTTAAGGCGAACACAAATGCCCGTAAGTGGTGCGGGATGGTGGGGAAAGTCTTGCCCGCTCGATTGGCGAAGGGTGGGCGACAACCCTCCCATCTGGGCAAGCCGCCTAGACAGAGCAGGGTGGGAGACTTTAAGATAGGTGAGAAAGATGATTCCGCGTTGTCGCGGTTCGCCCTTCTTTACCTCGCACATACACCAACGATGGAGCCTAGGTTGAGTTCCGATCCTGTCGCGGAAGACCGGACTTTCCCCGCGACCGATGCTGAGTCCGCATCTTCCCCTCGGCCGGCCACCGAACCGGCTGACGAATCCACCTCTGCCCGCCCGCCCCACCACGTCCCGACCTCCGATCTCCGATCCGAAGCAGCGGACGAAGGTGCAGAGGTGGACGCCGACGACGGGGTCGACCTCGGGGAAAGCGAGGGCGGGCACGCCGATCCCGACGCCGATCTCGACCTCGACGCCGAACCGCCGGAGCACGAACTACCGCCGGAAACCGACCCGGCGATGACATTCGCCGACCTGAAGCTGATGCGGCCGCTGTACGAGGCGGTGACGCGGGCCGGGTACGAACATCCCACCCCCGTTCAGGAAGCGGTCATCCCCGTCGCCATGCGCGGCAAGGACGTGATCGGCCAGGCCCAGACCGGGACCGGGAAGACGGCGGCCTTCCTGCTGCCGTTCATGAACCGGTGGCGGCCGCACAACCTGAAGGGGCCGATCGGGCTGGTGATGACGCCGACCCGGGAACTCGCCCTCCAGGTGGCGACCGAAGCGGAAAAGCTGGCCCCGAGCCTGCGGTTCCGGACCGTCGCGGTCTACGGCGGGGCGAAGATGGGTCGGCAGCTCCAGGGCCTCTCCCGGGGGTGTGACCTGGTCGTCGGCACCCCGGGCCGGATGCTCGACCACCTCCGCCGCGGATCGATGAGCCTGAACGACGTGCGGTTCGTCGTCCTCGACGAGGCCGACCGGATGCTCGACATCGGGTTCCGCCCGGACATCGAGCGCATCCTGAAGCGGTGTCCGCTCACGCGCCAGACACTGCTCATGTCGGCGACCGTGCCCGAGCCGATCAAACGGCTCGTCCACCGGTACATGACCAACCCGATCCACCTCCAGATGACCCCCGAGGTGCTCACCGTCGACAAGATCCGCCAGTCGTACTTCACGGTGGACGCGGAGAAGAAGTTCGACCTGCTCCTGAGGGTGATCGACCGGGAGCGGCCGCGGCAGTGCCTGATCTTCGTCGAGCGGAAGCGGTGGGCCGACAACCTGTACCGCGACCTGAAGCGGAAGGTGCCGAACGCCGCGGTGATCCACGGCGACCTCCCGCAGTCGCACCGGGAGCGGATCATGGCGGCGTTCCGGACCGCCGAGATCCAGTACCTGATCGCGACCGACGTGATGAGCCGGGGGATCGACGTGTCGGACCTGTCACACGTGATCAACTTCGACCTGCCGCAAGACATCGAGAGCTACGTCCACCGGATCGGCCGGACCGGGCGGATCGGGAAGGACGGGATCGCGATTTCGTTCGTGACCCCGGAGCAGGGCGGGCTGCTGACCGACATCGAGATGATGATCAACAAGCTGATCGACGCGGACGAGGTCCCGGGCGGCCCATGGTACACTCCGTCCCAGCGGGTGCAGGAACGGACCCGGGTGGCCCCGCAACTGACGGAGGCGTCGGACCGGGCGGCCGAGGTGCGGGACGAGTCCGGGTGGGGGATTGACGAGGAGGACCTGGCCGGCGGGAAACTCGGCATCGAGGAGGGGGCGCGACCGGCACCCGAGCCCGATACGACCGCCGCCCCGGAGAAGAAACCGGTCTTTGGTAAGTCCCGCCGCCGGTACACCGACCGGTTGTGACCCGACAAGCGGACCGGCCAGAGACAACCGACTGACGATCTGAATCGAACGGGGGGCGTATGCCCCCCGGTTTCGTTTCGGCTCCGATTGCGGACTACCGCAAAGGCGCGGTACAACCGGTGGACCGGACGAGGACTTCCGAATGACCATGATCCTCCAGGGTGGCCCCTTCAAAGCCCCGGTGGCGGGTTTCCGCCGGTTCACGGTCGACGAATACCACAAGCTGATTCAGATCGGGGTGCTGACCGAAAACGACCGGGTCGAACTCCTCGAAGGCTTCCGGGTAGAGAAGTTGCCTCACGATCCACGCCACGACGGGACGATCCAGCTGGTCGGAGATGCCTTCTCCCATGTCCTTCCGGCCGGGTGGGACGTTCGGGTGAAGATGGCGGTTACTCTCGGGGAGAGCGAGCCCGAGCCGGATTTGGCGGTGGTTCGGGACGAAGCGAGCGGGTACATGGGCCGCCACCCCGGGCCCGGAGATTTCGGGATCGTGATCGAGGTGTCCAACACCACTCTCGACAGCGATCGGGACGACAAGTCGCGAATCTATGCCGAGGCGGGATTGCCGGTGTACTGGATTGTGAACTTGATCGACTGGCGCGTCGAGGTGTACGAGCAGCCTTCCGGCCCGACCGCAGATCCCGGTTACGGGGTGAGTCACGCCTACACGGTCGGTGGGGCCGTGCCGCTCGTACTGGGCGGCCAGCTGATCGGTTCGATCCCGGTATCAGACCTCCTGCCGTAGCCGAGGAAATCGCTCGTCAGACACTCAACTCCGCCTTCATCCCCAGGGCCGATGCGTACCGCTTTCGGATCGGCTCGACGTGCTCGGCGATGAACTCGGCGACCTGCTCCGGGGCGCGGCCCACGAAACCCCGCGGGTCGAGCACCGCGGCGAAGTCGACCTTCCCGAACGCCTTCTCCGCCTTCAGCCGGTCGAACAGCTCGATCGGCGAGCCGGTCCCGTCCTTGACCCGGGCCGTCACCGCGTGGCTGTGTTGCCGCACGACCTCGTGGACCGCCTGTCGATCCCCGCCCGCCTGCACCGCCGCCATCATCAGGTTCTCGGTCGCCATGTACGGCAGGTAGTCGCGGACGTTCCGCGCGATCACGGGACGGTTTACCACCAGCCCGTTCGCCAGGTTTAGGGCGATTCGGAGGACCGCGTCGGCGGAGAGAAATCCTTGCGGGATGTACAGCCGGCGGGCGGCGCTGTCGTCGAGGGTCCGCTCGAACCACTGCGTCGCGGCCGTATTCGCGGCCATCGCCGGGAGTCCCGTCAGGTAGCGGGCGAGCGAACACATGCGTTCGGCCCGCATCGGGTTCCGCTTGTACGCCATCGCCGACGAGCCCACCTGCTCGGCCTCGAACGGCTCGTCGACCTCCTGCCGGTGGGCGAGCAGCCGCAGGTCGTTGCCCCACTTGTGGGCCGACTGGGCGAGCCCGCTCAAGGCGTCGAGGATCTGTGTGTCGAGCTTCCGCGAGTAGGTCTGGCCGGTCACAGGGAAGACTCGATCGAAGCCCATCTTCCGCGCGACCAGGCGGTCGAGCTGTTTCACCTTTTCGTGGTCGCCGCGGAAGAGGGCGAGGAAGCTCGCCTGGGTCCCGGTCGTCCCCTTCACCCCGCGGAACGGGAGTTCGTCGCGGCGGCGTTCCAGTTCCCCTAGGTCGAGGACGAAGTCGAACAGCCAGAGCGTCGCCCGCTTGCCGACGGTCGTGAGCTGAGCCGGCTGGAAGTGCGTGAACCCGAGCGTCGGCTCGTCCTTCCAGGTGTTCGCGAACGTCGCGAGGGCGTCGATCACCGCGGCCAGCGTCCGGCACAGCTGCCCGAGACCTTCCCGCATGAGGATCAGGTCGGCGTTATCGGTGACGTAGCACGACGTGGCCCCGAGATGGACGATCTTCCGGGCGTTCGGGGCGACGTCCCCGAGGGCGTGGATGTGGGCCATCACGTCGTGCCGGAGCCGCTTCTCGTGCTCCGCGGCCCGCTCCAGGTCGACGTCGTCGAGGTGGGCCCGGAGTTCGGCGAGGTGGTCGGGCCGGATGGCGGGGGAAACGCCGTCGTCGGCGAGCATCCCGAGCTCCGCCTCGGCCTCCGCGAGCGCCAGCCACAGCCGGCGCCAGGTGCGGAACTTCCGGAGCGGCCCCCAGCGCTCGGCCATCTCCTTCGAGGCGTAGCGGCCGATGAGCGGGTTGTCGTACACGTCGTGCGTGGTGGTCATGTCGGCTTGAATAATTCTCGCGAACCGCAGAGGACAAAGGGCGGAGGTCGGTGTTACCCCCCGCGCCCGTGCTCGCGATTCGCCAAGTGGTTTAACTCGCAGATCGTTCTACGATTTCTGCCCGCGGCGGGGGGTGGTGGGCGGCCCGCGGCCGGTCTGTCGGGTACGCTTTCCTCGACAGGAAGTCCGTCCGGAGCTCTCCGGTCGGCTGTCGGAATGGAGGACGACAATGCTTCGGAAATGGCTTCCGCGGGTGGCCGCCGTGGCGCTCGCGGTGGCAGCCTGGTCCGGGTCGGGGTCGCGGGCGACCGCCGCGAACGAGCCGCCGCTGCCCAAGTTCTACTACTACCCGTACTACTACTACCCCCACAGCTACTGGCCGGCGAACAGCCCGCAGTGGCCGGAGCCGAAGGGACACCCGTACGTCCGCCCGCCGGCGTACATGGCCTACCCGCCGTTCCAGGAACCGGGTTGGAGGTACGAGCTGTGGAACCCGATGAAGTACTACCGCGGGAACCACTTCTGGCTCGACCAGTTCTGATTTGACGACAGCCCCGGGGTGCGCCCCCGGGGTTTCGTCTCTAATGGGTGTGAACTTTCTTGAAGTGTTCGACCATCTTTTCGTTCGAGACGTGCCAGCCGCAGTCGTCGCACGAGGTGACTGTCGGGTAGCACTTCGGGCAGTACAGCGGGCCGCCGTGGAGGAATTGCTCAACCCGCTTCTTCTCGAGCCCGGTCAGGCCCTCGACGCTGAGCGGGAACGTCACGTCGGTTTTGCACTTCTCGCACGGGCGGTGGTCGTGCGCCGCGATGACCGGCCGGTAGTGGTCGTGGACGCCGCGGGGAACGACCCCGGAGCCGGTACACAGCGGGCAGGTCATTCCGAACTGGGCGAGAATCGCCTTCCGGATGAACTCGCTCTTGTTCGGCAGTTTATCCAGGAAATCGGCCAGGTCCGGCTCGACCTTGAACGCAACGATCTGCGACTTCTGCGTCTTCGTATCTTTCCGGGCCATGGTCCCCCCGGGCGGGCGTGGATGGTTGTATCCCGTCATCGTATTTTCACACCAGCACACCCGCAAGCTGAACACCCCGACCCGTCCAAGATCCAGGCTTCTGGCCGGCCTACCAGCTGGAGCGAAACAACGCGGCCCGGCCGATTGATCGACCGGGCCGGGTGGTCTGGCCGTAGGATAGGTCAGGGGGCCGGCTTCTTGCCGCCCTTGGTCGTGATCTCCGTAATCTCTCCCTTTTCGACCGTGGCCTCGATCTTCTTGCCGGCGACGTCCTCGCCGCTCAACATCTTTTCGACGCGGGTCACGTCCCCTTCGGCCTTGCTCCCGTCCTTCTTGATCCGGGTCACTTTCGTCTTCTCGGTCAGCCGACCGGCGACCTCGTTTCCACCCTTGTCCTTCAGGGCGATGACTTTTTTCTCCTTGTCGTAAGCGAGAATCGTGTACTCGGTGGCGAGAACCAGGCCGGACATCAGTAACAGACAGACGACTGAGAGAAGCAGCTTCCGCATGGGTGACACTCCGGAGAGGGAGAGGGGATCAGGTGCCGCGGCAGCAGTTTGCGGCTTCCCCTGATCCAGTTTGATAGATGCGTTTGTGGTTGTTGTCACGAAACCCGAAATCCGGACAAACGTTGAGACCACAGCGACACCCGTTCCGTTCGGGGTTACAGTCTTCGGCGTTCAGCGGAATCGGACTGTCAGGGTCGAGGGTCTGGTTCCGAATGAAGCCTGTATGCGCGGAAGGTCAGAGAGGGAGAAGTCATTCCGTTCGGGCGGGTTGCGCTCGTCGGTCCGTCCGCGTGGGCGAAGGCTTCTTTCCCACCACGAACAAGGCGCATCGGCATGATATCATGTACTATTCGGTCGGCCAACGGCCCCGAGCGGTTCCAGGACAATTCGTCATGACTCAGACTGCACATCCCGGCTACAACTTCGCCCGGCTCGCGGTCTTCGCCGGCTTCGCGCTGGCCGCGGGCCTCGTCGCCCTGGCCGCCCAGCCGCCCGAAGTCGAGGACCCCAAGGCCAAGACCCCCTCCAAGAAGGTGGTCGTCGAGGACGAGGACCCGAAGGGGGCGGTCAAGAAGAAGGTTGTGGTGGACGATCCCGATCCGAAGCCCAAACCGACCCCGGCGGGGGGGGCGGAACCGGCCGGCGGGAACACCCCCGACGCCCGGCTCGACGAGCTCGCCCGCGCCGCCGACGAGGCGACGCATCCGGCGGCGAAGGCCATGCTCGCCCGGTTCGTCGTCCCGTTCGATCGGCTGGTCGAGGTGAAGGGGCAGGCCCGCGTCAAGCCGATCCCGCTCTTCCGCGGCGACCGATTCCCCCGCCAGTTCGGGGTGAACGAATTCGACGCCGCCAACCGCCCGAAGGAGCTCCGGAACGTCACGCACGCCGAGGTCAGGCAAGTCGACTACTTCGAGGAGATGGTGGCCGCCGAGGTCGAGCGGTGGCTGAAACAGAAGCCGTTCGGGACCGGTCCCGGGCCGGACGACCTGACCGCCGACGACCAGCTCGCCGCGGCCGAACAGCTACTCGCCGCCGCCGTCCGGTTCCACGACTACGCCCGGACCCATCCTTACCCGGACGGCCAGATCGCGATCCGCAGCGGGAAGCTCTGGGACGACCCCCGCCGGCCGCTCGTCGACCGCCTCAAGGATGTCCGGCTTCGGCAACTGCAGCGCGCGGTCGCCGGTGCCGACTGGCAGCGGGCCCGTCAGCTCGGCACGAAGCTGATGGTCGCCTACCCGAAGGACACCGGGGTGGCCAAGGAAGTCGCCGTGGCCCGCGTGGCCGAGGCCGAACTCCTGATGAAGGCGGGGAGCCACGCCGACCGGGTGAAGGCGCGGGAGCTGTTGGACGAGTTCGAGTCCCGGTTCCCCGGCGGCGGGGGCGACGCGGCCCGCCGGCTCCGGAAGGATCTGACGCTCGAGGCGGTGCGGCAGTACGAGCGGGCGAAGCTGCACAAGTCGGCCGGAAACTCGGTCGAGGCCCGGAACGACCTCGACAGGGCGGAGGCCCTCGACCCGACGATCGCGGGGCTCCGCGACTTGAAGCGGGAACTCGGGAGCGGGTATCCGGTCCTTTACGTCGGGGTGCGGACGTTCCCGGAACGGATGTCGCCGGCCACGGCCCGGTTCGACAGCGAGCGCCAGGCGGTCGAGCTGCTGTTCGAAGGACTTCTGGAGGAAGTGCCGGACGGGACCGGCGGGGCCCGCTACCGGCTCGGCGCCGCGCTGGGCTTCCCGACCGTCGTTCCGGGCGGGCGAGACGTCCTTATTCGCCAGATCCCGCGGCAGGCCGGGGGGATCGACGGGTTCGACGCGCACGACGTGGTCGAGACCGTGAAACTTCTGCGGACTCGCCCGGAGCTGGAAATCGCGGCCGGCCTCTCCTGGCTGGACGATCTGCCGGCCCCGACCGGCGACGGGTCGTTGCGCGTCGCCTTCCGGCAAGGGCACCCGGACCCGCGGTCATTGGTCTCGTTCAAGCTCCTCCCGGGCCGGTGGCTGGCCGAGCGGGGGAAAAAGGTCGACGACACCGGGTTTGCCGAGCGGCCGTTCGGGACCGGCCCGTTCCGCCTCCATGCCGTTCCCGTGACCGGCGCCGCCAACCAGCGGCAACTCGTCTTCGTCGACAACCCCGGCTACGGCCGCTGGCGGGACCGGGTCGGGCGGCCTCACCTCCGCGAGATCCGGTTCGTCGAGGCCGCCGGGCTCAACGACTTCCTCGACGACTTCCGCCGCGGCCGCCTTCACATTCTGCCGGACCTGACTCCTTCCGAGATGACCCGGGCGTTGAGCCAGGGGGGGGCAGAACTCGGCGGGAAGGGGATCGTGGTGACCGCCGCGACCAACCGCCGGGTCCACATCCTTGCCCTGAACCACCGCCGCCCGGCGATCCAGAACGGCGACCTGCGGCGGGGGATCGCCGCGGCGATCGACCGGGAGGGGATTCTGAACGAGGTGTTCCGGACCGACCGGCCGGAACACCGGCGGTTCACCGCCCCGATGTCCGGCCCGTTCCCGCCGGCCGCCTGGGCCACTCCCCGGACCCCGGCCGGGCAGCAGATCCCGCTCCTGAACCGTGACGAGGCCCTCGTCCGGCTCCGCCGGTATCTCGAATCCCCTGGCGCCACCCCGGAACTCCGGCTCGCCTACCCGGCCGGCGACGCTCAAGCAGCGGCGGCGTGCGACCGGATCAAGAACCACGTCGAGAGCCTGTTCAAGGACGCCGCCGACGGGCGGAAAATCACCCTGATTCTCGACCCGATCGAGCCGAGGAAGCTGCTCCTCCAGACTCGCGAAGAGTTCCGTTTCGATCTCGCCTATATGCCCTACGACTATCCGGACGACTGGTATCCGTTCGGCCTGGCGTCGTTCCTGGATCCCGCCACCGCCGGGCGGGATGGGCGGAATTACACCGGCTTCCTGTCAGCCGGGACGAACCCGGATGCGGAGGGACGGGCCCTCGGCGGGGAACTCGCCGGGCTCGTGGAACACAGGGACTTCGCCGGCCAGATCGCTCCGCGGGCGGGCCGCATCCACAAGCTGTTCAACGAGGCCGTGCCGTTTGTCCCGCTCTGGCAGCTCGACAGGCACATGCTCGTACACACGGGGCTCAAGGTTTTCGTCGACGACGCGGTCGACCCGTCTCCGCCCCAGCTGCTGAACCCGACCGTCCTGTTCCACAACGTCGCCCGCTGGCGGCTCGAGTGATGCCGGTAGTCGTGTCCGTGAGACGCCCGGGCCTGCTTCGCTCGATTTCCTGACCGATCCTGGTTCATGCGGCGTTTGCCTCTCACCGGCAAAAAAAGCGGCACAGGTGGGAACCTGTGCCGCGGACGAATCACTGCGTTAGTCCTCAACTGCGCCGAGGTGCCGTCATCACGGCCGGTAACCGCCACCAGGGGAGGGCGTGACCGCCGGGGGGATGGTGTAACCGTAGCTATAGCTCGGCATCCCTCCCGAACCGTACGTGTCGAGATAGTACCCCGGGTAGGAATACCGGGACAACCACACCTGCTGCGCGACCCGGGCCTTGTCGAGCGCGTCGACGTAGTTCTCCAGCCGCTTCTGCTGACCAGCTCTCAACTTGTCGATGGTGTCGGGATAGCTGTCGACGATCTTATCCACTCCGGACTCCAGCTTGGCGAGCTGGTCGTAGTACGCCTGCCAGTCGGCAGCTGCCTTTTGGGCAAACGGCGATACGCCGAGGGCGAGTGTCGCAACCGCACTAAGGAACAAGTAGCGTGTCATGATGGGGCCTCACTTCCAGGCTGGCCGACCTGAGGGATGCGTCCCATCTGTTGGGTAAGCAACCGCTGTGCCAACAGACATTCTGCTTCAGAACGCTTTCCCACCAGCTCGATCAACATCCTCGAATCCAACCGTTCCCACGCCAAACCCTCTGCTTAAGGATTACGTTTGAACCGGGTGAATCTTTCACGCTGGGGGATCCGCGGTTCACTTGACCGGCCTGACGTAGTCCCCGCGCATGTAACCGCTATCCGCGGGAGGCGCGTAGCGGATGTCCAGGTCCGGCGTTACCAGCTGCTTCGACTCTTTCGCCCGCGACTCAAGGGCGTAGTCGAGAATCCCGCCGGTGAGCTGGGTCCGCTCGACGGGGTAGGGCGGGGTGCCTTTCTGCAGGAACGTCTCGACGTGTGAGGCGAGGGCTTCGAGGAACGCCGCGCCGGGTGGCGGGGGGAGCAAGAACAGGGTCGAGACGGGCTTCGCCTCGCCGTCGACCCGGGCCGCGAAAGTCTCGTCCGCGACGTGTCCGTCGAGCTGGAGGACGGTCGCCTTGAGCCCGTCGCGGTACTCGAGATGGAAGGCGATCGGCCCGGGGGTGCTGAACCCCCACGCCGCCGAGCGCTGGAACCGCCGGCAGTTCGCGCGCACGTCTCCGGCGTTCCGCGACGGGCTCCGGCCGACCGCGTGTTCGAGCAGCTCCCACGACCAGAGCCCGTCGTCGGCCGCCTTCCAGACCGCCTCGCCCTGGAGGCAGGTGACCGCCTTCGTCCCCTGCTCCGGGAGGCCCCCCCCCGCCGGCCCGCCCTTGAACCGCCGTTCGGTCATGCACTGGAGTGCTTCGAGGGCGTGGATGCCGTAGATTTCGAGCTCCCCGCGCGAAACGAGGAGCGCGTCCTTGAGCTTCACCCCGAGCGGGAGTTCGAGCTCCGGCCGCCGCCACGTCACCGGCAGGCTCGACCCGGCCATGAGCGGGAAGCCCATCTTCTTGGCCGTCGCCACCATCGCCGCGGCCTTGGTGTGGTCGTAGCTCAGGTGCTTGTCGCAAAACACCGGGACCGACCGGCCGGACTTCTCGAAGACGTCCACGATCTTGCGGAAGAACTCGTACCGCGGGTACAGCTTCTGGCCCTTCGCGTTGTACGGGTAGTCGCCGTGCTCGCAGATAAGCAGGACCCCGTCGACCGCGAGTTTGCCGGTGCCGAGGGTAAGGGCGTCTTCGATCGTGGGGGCAATCCGGAACCCGTGTTCCTTGGCGAGATCCCGGCTCAGGTCGTTCCGGGGTTGCTCGACGTAGGCGCTTGCGACGCCGAATTCCGGGAAGTGGTGCTGGTCGCCCACCATGTACCCGTCGAGGAACCGGCCGGCGATGTGGTAGGCGTGGGACAGATACCAGTACACGGACGCCACCACCGCGACCTTCTTCGCCGCGGGTTTGGCGCGCTTCGGCGGTCGGGTGCGCGGAAACTCAGCCCCGGTGAGCGGGGGACAGAAGCCCCCCGACACACCCAGGGCGGTGGAAGCAAGGAAGGAGCGGCGGGTCAGCGGCAGCATGTGTGATCGACTCCGGAGCTGGTGAGAGGCGGTTCCAACTGTAACCCACCCGCCCGACCGCTCCCAGTAAGAAACCCGTTCCCCACGGTCTGCCGGTGTGATTCAATATGACTTCCCGCCTCACTCCCCCCGCCCCCGGATCTGCCGGAGAACCCCATCATGCGTTTGCGAATCTCCACGGCCGTGACCGGCCTGCTCCTGCTCGCCGGCCTGTCCGCCGCCGAGGACTGGCCGGGCTGGCGCGGGCCGCGGGCCGACGGCACCGTGTCCGATTCCGGGTACGCGCTGACGTGGACCGACACCCAGAACGTCCGCTGGAAGACGCCCATTCCCGGGACCGGCCACTCGTCGCCGGTGGTAAGAAAGGGGAAGGCGTTCGTCACCGCGTGCATCGAGGGCGAGAAGAAGCGGGTGCTCTACTGCCTGGACCGGGCGAGCGGCAAAATCCTCTGGGAGCGGGTTTCGATCGTCTCCGACCTGGAGAAGAAGCACGCCGAGAACAGCTTCGCCAGCTCGACCCCCGCGGCCGACGGGGAGCGGGTGTACGTCACGTTCTTCGACCGCCCCCTGATGCGGGTCTTCTGCTACGACTACGCCGGGAACAAGGTGTGGGAGGCGAACCCGGGCGAGTTCTACTCCGTTCACGGATTTTGCAGCCCGCCGACGCTCTACAAGGACCTGGTGATCGTCAACGGCGACCAGGACGCCCCGAACGGGAAGCGGGCGTTCATCGTCGCGCTCGACCGGCAGACCGGAGAGGAGCGGTGGCGGGCCGACCGGCCGAACCGGCTGCGGTCGTACTGTCCGCCGGTGATCGTCGACGCCGCCGGTAAGAAACAACTCGTGCTCACGGGTAGCAAGTGTGTGTCCAGCTACGACCCGGATACGGGCAAGCAGAACTGGATCATCGATGGGCCGACCGAGCAGTTCGTCTCCAGCATGGTGATGCACGACGGGGTCCTGTTGATGACCGCCGGGTTCCCCGACCACTGGGTGATGGCGATCAAGCCGGACGGCTCGGGGAACGTGACGAAAACGCACGTCTTGTGGGCGAAGAAGAACGAGGGCGGGTACGTGCCAAGCCCCGTGGCCCACGCCGGCAAGCTCTTCCTGGTGGACGACAAGGGAGTGGCGAGCTGTTGGGACGTGAAAACCGGCGAACGGTACTGGAAGGAGCGGCTCGGCGGGAAGGGACACCACGCCTCGGCGGTCGCGGCCGACGGCCGGGTCTATTTCACCTCCGACGACGGGATCACCTACGTGGTGAAGGCCGGGACCGAGTTCGAGGTGCTGGCCCGGAACCCGCTCGGCGAGAAGGTGTACGCCTCACCGGCGTTCTCGGACGGCGAGATCTTCCTGCGCGGGGAAAAGCATCTGTGGTGCATCGCCGGGAAGTAATCTCCTGGGAGCGCGGCCATCTTGGCCGCTTTTCATGCTAAGCGGGCGAGACGCCCGCGGTCCCAGGGGGGAAATCGGTGACGCCGCCCGAGAGTCGGCGGGGATAACATCAGTGAGGGAGGTCGAACTGGTTAGAGGGATGTGGCCGTGAGGGGGCGCACCGGAGAAGTATTGAGCCGGCTGGTCCGGCCAGAGCCGGATGCCAGCTCGCTCACAGACCGGGAACTCCTCCACCGGTTCGCCGAGAGTGGGGACGAGGCCGCATTCGCGACCCTGGTCGCCAGGCACTCCCGGATGGTACTCGGCGTCTGTCGGCGACAGCTGCCCACGGTGCAGGACGCCGAGGACGCCTGCCAGGCCACGTTCCTGATCCTCGCCCGAAAGGCCGGGGGCGGGCGGTGGCAGTCTTCGGTCGCCAACTGGCTGTACACCACAGCCCGGCAGGTGGTCGCGAAGGCCCATCGCTCGGCCGCCCGCCGGACGAAACGGGAAGGCCGCGCCGCGGTGTCGGAGGCAGTCCCGGCGCTCGACGAGATCTCAGGGCGGGAACTGTTGGCGGTACTGGACGAGGAACTGGGGAAGCTCCCGGCGCTGTACCGCGAGCCCCTCGTGTTGTGTTACCTCGAAGGGTTGAGTCGCGAAGACGCGGCGGCCCGGCTCGGGGTTCCCTGGGGCACCGTGAAAACCCGCCTGGAGCGGGGCCGGAAACGGCTCGAAGCCGCCCTCACCCGGCGGGGCATCGGGCCCGGGCTCGGCCTGCTCGCCCTCGCGATCACTTCGCCGGTGGGGGCATCTCCGCCACAACTAGCCGATACCGTCCGGGTCGCGGTTTCCGGGTCGCCCCCGGCGGCCGTCGCCGCACTCGCACAGGGGGCGCTCGTGAACAGGGTACTTCGCAAAGTTCTCGTCGTGGTCGCGGCCGGCGCCTCGGCCGTCGGACTTGGTCTCGGGTGGCATACGGTCGGGCCTGTCGCGGTCGGGCAGGTGACGGACACGCACGCCGGTTCGCTTCGGCCCGCGGGTGTGGGAACCGCGCCCGCGCGTTCGGCCGTCAAAGTCCCGCCCCCGCTGACCCCGGGCTTCGTCACAGCCGCCCCGGTGCCGAAGGAAGGGGACGAGCAGTTCCTGAAGGACGTTGCTGCCGCGCGCGAAAAGGCGATCCGGTTCCTGAAAGGGCGTCAAATGCCCGACGGGACATGGGACGGGCCCGTTTCGAAGGCCTTGACGGACATGGAAGGCGGGGGGACCACCCTGGTCGCGCTGGCGCTGCTCGAAGCCGGGGTCCCGACCGACGACCCGGTGGTCGCGAAGACGGTCGACTACCTCGTGAAGCTATCGCCGAAGAAAACGTACGTCGTCAGTTTGCAGACACAGGTGCTTGTTAAGGTGGATCCCAAGAAACACGCGGGCCAGATCCAGAAGAATACCGACTGGTTGATCGACCAGGCGATCGGGCTCAATGATAAGGGTCGGCTGGCCGGCTGGTCGTACCCGGGCGGCCAGAGTGGAGACGGGTCGAACACACATTTCGCGGTGTTCGCCCTCCACACCGCGGCCCGGGCCGGGGCCAAGGTGGACGACAAGATATGGGTGGCGATCCGGGAACACTACGTCCGGACGCGGAAGGACGGTGGCTGGGCGTACCAAGATGTGGACTTCGCGTTCCCGACCGAATCGATGACGGCGGCTGCGCTGGTCGGTCTCGCCGTTGCGGGGAAGTACGACAGGAACTCGGCCGCCGGTCGTGAGGCATTCGAGAAGGGGATGAACCGGTTACTCGCCATGTCCACCGACAACCCGAAGAGTGCCGGATATCAGATGTTGGTGACCGCGGAACTCGGGCGGGCGATCGGGTCGGCCGTGTTCAAGTCCGGGGACAAGGTCGTTGCGTGGTACACGGACGGAGCGACGAAACTGGTGAGGGGACAGCAGTCGGACGGGTCGTGGGTAGTACATGGAAAGGGAGTAGACGGGGACGAGGTGATCAGCACAGCGTTCGGGCTGTACTTCCTCGGCCCGCCGGAGAAGAAGTAAGGCTTCTCGCGTGTCCCGGCCGCCCCAAACGGGGCGCCCGGGGACTTCTTTCGGAGTCACGACTACTACTTCGCCACAAGCCCCTTGAGCAACTCGTTGTCGTCCTTCGGCAGGCCCCAAACGAGGAGGGCGAATGCGAGCGTGAGCGGGGCCTTGGTCTCGGGCAGCCGGACGACCGCCTGCCAGCCGCCGCCCTGCTTCGGCACGAAGCGCCAGCTCGTTCCGGTCGGGGCTCCTACCAACTCTAAAACAGTTGCCTTGTCCCCGTCGCCGGGCAACACCACCTTCACACCGTCGGCCCCGACGGTCGGGTCGCCGAGTTTCGGGATCGGAGCGACCGACCCGTCGGCCCGCACGACCCGCGGCTCCTTCGTCCCCTGGCCGGCGAGCAGCCACGCCCGGTACCCGGCCGGCACCTCGACCTCGATCTTCCGGGTGAGTCCGGCCGCGATCCCGGTCTTGATCGGAACGGGCGTCTCGGCCACCTTCAAAACAGCGCCCTTGTCGTTCTCCGTCAGGTGATACCGGAAGGTGGGGAGGCCGTCCGGGTCGAGTGAGTAGCCGTCGAACTCCACGGCCCGAGGACCGTCGTACACCCGTGCCGGATCGAGCGGGAGCGGGGTGCCGAATGCCGGGTTGTTGGCCCGCCCGACGAAATCCGGCGGGAGGTCGGGGTTGACCGTCAGGCCCCAGGGATGTCCGTCCGGGCCGGTCCAGAACTTCGGCCCGAGCAGCTTCGCCGGCGCGCCGCCGCGGTTGTTCCACACCGGCGAGGCGTCGAGGAAATTCCCCGCCCACCCGTAGGCGAGCCGGCACTGGTCCGCGCTGAACGCGACCGACACGCCCCCCGGGTAGCCGACCGCGATCGCCTTGCTCCCCGCGTCGGGCATGAACGTGCGGAGCAGTTCCGGCCGGCCGTTCACGGCGATGATGAGACCCTTCGGCGGTTCCATCCCTTCGGGCAGCGGAAGCCCCGGCCCCAGCGACAGGTACGCCCACATCGCCTCGGCCTGCGCTTCCGGGTTGCCGTTGAGGACCGTGGCGAGGGTCGACTTGTTGTCCACGAACGCCTGGGGCATGCGGGTGCCGGGGGCCATCCGGAGCGGCTGGTGCAGCCACCGCTCGTACCAGTCGAACCGGACCCGCTGGTTGATCGTGGCGAGGTCCGGGCCGCGGGTCCCGGTGTTCGGAATGCCGGCGATGTCGTGACAGGAGATGCACCCGAGCCCGCCCTTGCCGACGATCGTTTTCCCGGCCCCGACCCTGGCCGCGGTCAACGGCACCTTGTGAACGGTATCGTCCGGGGTGGTCCCCTCGAGGAGCGCGAGGGCCACGGGCAGTGCGCCGACGTTCCCCTCGCCGTACTGCGGCATGCGCAGCTGCATCCACGGCCGGGCCCGGCCCCCCTGGGTCAGTACCGACTTCAGCCAGGTCGTCCGCGACTTGTGCCCGATCCCGGTGAGGAGTGGCGGCCGGACGTCGTCGGCGTTCTCGGCCTTTTCGAGCAGGCGCATCTGGTCGGCCAGCTCGACGGAAATCCCGCCTTCCCCGTCCTTGCTGTGACAGTTCAGGCAGTTGAAGCGCCGCAGGGCGAGCCTGGTGGCGTGGGTCGGCGCCGGCGACCCCGCCCCCGACAGCCCGTGAGTGAGGAACGCGGCGATGGCGGCCTGCTCTGGGGCGGCGAGCTGGTAAGTCGGCAGTTTCGTGGGATCTGGCCTGGAGGTCAGACAGCCGTGTCCGGCCTCGACCTTCTTGAGATCATTAAGGGACGAGAACTTCGCTGTCGGGGCGAGCACCTTCCCGCCCGGTTCGACCGCGTGGCAGTTCACACACCCCTTGGTGACCAGCAGCTTCCGCCCGAGGTCGATCCACTGCGTATCGGGTGGCAGGTTGTGGAACGCCTCGCGCTCGGCCGGCTTTGCCCCGAACGCCTCGTAAACCCGGTCGGCGATCCTCGACGGCTTGAGTCCCTTGCCGGTCGGCGCGGCGGGTTCCAGTGTTTCGTCGGTCACGCGGCACAGGTAGCGGGCGATGTCGGTGGCTTCCTTCGCTTCCAGGTTCCCGTGGGGCATTCGCCCGGACGGGTTCACCTTGAGGGGATTCTGGAGGTACGCGGCGAGCGTTTCCGGGCGGTACTTGCTGCCGACCGCCCCGAGACTGTACCTGGCGGACGGCCCGGCGGACGTCCCCGCCCCGTAGATGTAATCGTCCGGACGGAGGGGTTCCCTGTCGTCCTCCTCGTCGCGGGCCGGCTTCTTCGTCTGCGCCTCGGTGTGGCACGCGGCACACCCGGTCACGCTGAACAGGACTCGCCCACGTTCCATGCTCTGCTTGTAGTCGTTCGAGAGGGTCGGCGGCTTCACCGGTTCGAGTGCCGTACCCGCGAGCGAGACGAGGTACTTCACTACCGCATATCGCTCCGCCTTTCCCGTCTCGTCGGCGGAGAACATCTTCGGCATCGCCGTTTGCGGGCGGAGCCTGGCCGGGTCGGCGAGCCAGGCGTCGATCCACCCGGCGTAGCTCCGTTTGCCGACGTCGGTCAGGTTCGGGGCGGGCCGGTCGGCGAGGCCCTTGGCCATCTTGTCGGTCGCGTCGGGTTTGTGACACCGTGCGCAGGCGAGTTCCTCGAACTGGAACCTGCCGTGTTCGAGCTGGGCGTCCGTGGCGAGGGTGGCCGGGCGGTCCTTGGGCAGGTGGCCGAAGAACATGTAGGGGACCGGTTCGTTACGGAACCCGGGGCCGTGCCAGAACAGCTCGACGCAGGCCTGGTCATCACCTTGTGAGGTGAACGTCGCTTGGAACGGCTGCACCCCGCCTTCCAGCGTCACCTCGGCCCCGGTCTTTGTCGTCGCCTCCTTGGTGTCGCCCAGGGCGGATAACACCTGCTTCCCGTTCACCTGGGCGCGAAGGATGCCACCCCTAACGGACGCCGAGAACGTGTATTTCCCCGGCCGCACGACGTTGATGTACCCGGACCACCGGGCCGACATCAGCCCCGCCAGCCGGGGGTGGGGCGCCTCCCCGGCCTGAAGCGAAAGGGCAACCGTCGGTTCCAGCCTGACGACCCCTGGCGGCGGCTGGCCCTTGTGCGGTTCGAGGTACTGGACGACCAGCCCCGGCTTGAGCTCCGACGGTTCGATTGCGTTGGCCGCCGGGACGAGTGAAATGAGGGTAAGGGTGGGCAGGAAATAGCGGTGGGTCATCGGCGAGGGTGCCTGGGGGTGGGACTACTGGCGGGGAGAATGGTACTGATTATGCCGACCCCTGTTCCGGCCGCAAGCGGAAACGGGAATCGCCGTTCCGTCCGATGCCGATAGAGGTACAATCAGTTTGCCTGGCACCAATTGATGAGGGTGGAATCGTGTTCGATCTGGGCGCCGTTCAGACCGCGGTTCGAGAGTTCGGCTTCGACGGCTGGCTCTTGTACGACTTCCGCGGCATCAACATTCTTGCCCAGCGGGTGGTCGACCTCGCCGGTAAGTCGCTCTCCCGGCGCTGGTTCTACTACATTCCTGCGGTCGGTGAGCCGACCAAGCTGGTCCACGCGATCGAACCGGCCGCCCTCGACCACCTGCCGGGAGCCGTGAAGACCGTGTACCGCCGGTGGCAGGATCTGGAAACGGGGGTCGGCGAGCTGGTGATCGGGGCGAAGCGGGTGGCGATGGAGTACTCCCCCCGGAACGCGAACCCGTACATCTCCCGCGTCGACGCCGGGACGATCGAGCTGGTCCGGTCGTACGGGGTTGAGGTGGTCCCCTCGGGAGACCTCATCCAACTCTTCGAGGCGACCTGGGACGGCGACCAGGAACAATCGCATTTCGGGGCTGCGGATCTGTGCCGGGCGGCCTACGACGTCGCGTTCGGGTTCATAGCGGAGGAGATCCGCGCGACCGGCGAGACGACCGAGGCGGCCGTTCAGGCCCGGATCTTGAAGCACTTCGCCGACCACAGTCTGACGACGTATAGTCCGCCGATCGTGGGCGTCGGCCCGCACAGCGGCGACCCGCACTACGAGACCACGCCCGCCTCGAACGCCCCGATCCGCCGCGGCGACTGGGTCCTCGTCGACCTGTGGGCGAAGTTCGACAAGCCCCGCTCGGTCTACGCCGACTACACCCGGGTGGCCTTCGTCGGGGAGAGCGTGCCCGAGAAATACGCGAAGGTGTTCGGGATCGTCGCGGCCGCCCGGGACGCCGGGATCGCGCGGGTGAAAGAGGCGTTCGCGGCCGGCGAGCCACTGCTCGGCTGGCAGGTGGACGACGCCACCCGCGGGATGATCGAGAAGGCCGGCTACGGGGAGCAGTTCACCCACCGGACCGGGCACAACATCGGGCAGGAGGTCCACGGCAACGGGGCCCACATGGACGGCCTCGAAACCCGCGAGGACCGGCACGTGATCCGCCGGACGTGCTTCAGCATCGAGCCGGGGATTTACCTGCCCGAGTTCGGGGTGCGGAGCGAGGTGGACGTCTACATCGACAGGGACGGCAAGGTCCACGTGACCGGCGGCGAGCCCCAGACCGAGGTCCACCGGATCATCGTGTGATGGCCGCGACGTCCTGTGCGGTTCTGGTTCCCCATGAAGCCGACCGAATTACCCGGGCTTCCAGTTACTGCTACGGCGCACCGCGACGGTAGACGCGGTAAGCGAGAAGCAATCCCAGGCCGTTTAAGCTTACGCCTACGGCCGACAACACGATCTGAACGACAGCTAGTTCGGGTTGCACGTTTCTCCTCTTTCTTGGTCTAGGGGTACTGGAGGCGGCTCTTACAGCGCAACGAGTAGGTAAAAAGGACTGTCAGAGAGTGGGCGGAACGGATCAGCCTGAGGATGTGGTCGCACGGGAACAGCTCGCAGGGTCCGGGGCATCCCATCGTGCCCCTACACCTATTGCGAGCCGTCACGTGTGAATCGCGTGACGGGCTTGTTTTTCAGGGGAAAGTGAAGCGAAAGTCTGTCATGACGGCCTGTGACGGCGCTTATGGCGGCGATTCTCTTCGGCCTCTTCGGCTTTTTGTTCTTCTATCAGCGCGGCGATCTCATCAGGCCTGGCACAATCAGCCGGGATTGCAGCCTGCATAGTCTCGGACAGCGATACTTCCCTTTTCCCCGGCTTCGCTTCAGCGTCTCGGCGATCGCGGAATGCTTTCCAGGCGGCGGTATTACTTACCGTGCCCGCGCTCACTCCGGTTCCGGCGGCCACGGCATTGATCTTCCCCAAGAAAAATGGAGACGAGGTTAACGGTGTTTCTGGTTGTACGTCCGTTCAAACTCGACCGGGGATAAGAACCCCAAGGAGGAGTGCAAGCGGACGCGGTTGTAGAACACTTCCA
>JAQGHQ010000201.1 GCA_028288765.1 Gemmataceae bacterium
CGACCCCCGACCCGCCGACCCCCGACCCCCGGGTCAGCTTCCCGACCCCCTTCCGGAACGTGAAGCCCGACGTCCGGTACGTCGGGGACGGGAGTTGCGCGGGCTGCCACGCCGCGATCGACAAGTCCTACCATGCCCACCCGATGGGGCGGTCGGCCGGGCTCGTGTCCCGGGCCACCCCGATCGAGTCGTTCGGCGAGACCGCTCACACGTCTTTCACCACCGGCGGGTTCCAGCTCCGCGTCGAAAAAACCGCTGACGGCATGGTCCACCGGGTCGGCGCCCGGAACCCGGCCGGGGCCGCACTGCCCGAGTACGTCACCACCGCCGACATCACGGTCGGGTCCGGGACCCGCGGGCGGTCCTATCTGACGGTCCAGCAAGGGGCGATCTGGCAGACGCCGGTCAGCTGGTTTACCGCGGCGGCCCGGTGGGACCTCTCCCCGGGCTTCACCGCGGGGACCGGCGACCGGCGGGCGGTCTTGCCCGAGTGTTTATTCTGTCACGTCGATCGGGTCGACCCGGTCCCGGGGGCCAGGAACCGGTATCGAGAGCCGGTCTTCCCCGGCCAGGTGGCGATCGGGTGTGAGCGGTGCCACGGGCCGGGCGAACTACACGTCGCCGAGCGGACGGCCGGGGGGGTTCGAGAGGAGATGGACACGTCGATCGTGAACCCCAAACACCTGTCGGCCGAACTCCGGGCGGCGGTCTGCGAGCAGTGCCACCTCCAGGGCGAGGAGCGGGTCACCCGCCGGGGGCGGGCGCTGTCCGAATTCCGGCCCGGACTCCCGTTCGAGCAGTTCGTGACGGTGTTCGTCCGGCTTCCCGACCTGGCCGAGGCGAACCGGTCGGTCGGGCAGTTCGAACAGATGGAGCGGAGCCGGTGTTTTGCCGGGAGCGGGGGCCGGCTAGGGTGCACGAGTTGCCACAACCCACACGAGGTCCCGGCGGCCGCGGACCGCGACCGGGTCTACCGCGGGCGGTGTCTCACCTGCCACGAGTCGAAGGGGTGTTCGCTCCCGGCCCCGGACCGCCAGGCGAAGGGGGACAGTTGTATCGCCTGCCACATGCCCAGGACCGGGAGCGCGAACATCACTCACGCGAGCGTGACGGACCACCGGGTCCCCCGGGTGCCGACCCCGCCGGTCGGGCCGCGCAGCCTGGACCCGGCCGCCATCCCCCTGGTCGCGTTTCGGACCGGGCCGCACTCGCCGCCGGAGGCGGAACGAGCCCGGGACCTGGGGATCGCCCTCGCCAGGTCGGCGATCAAGATCCCCCGGACGGAGACCGCCAAGAGAAACGCGGTCGGCCTGTTCGCGACGACCCGGCTGACCGCCTCCTTGCAGACGTGGCGGGGGGACGCACCTGCGTGGACCGGCCTCGGCTTCGCCCGGACCGCCCGGGGCGAGACGGAAGCCAGGCTGGAAGCGGCGACGGCCGCGGCCGGCCTGGCGCCCGATTCGGAAATCGTCCTGGGGGAGCTGGCCGACGCGGCGGCGGCGGCCGGGCGGTTCGACGTGTCGGTCGAAACGGCCACCCGGTTGATCGGGATGACCCCCACGGCGGTCGAACCGCTGCACGCCCGGGCGACGGCCCTCGCCCGCCTGCGGGAGTGGGACCGGGCGGAGGAGGACTGCCGGGCCGCCCTCCGCATCCACCCGCTCCACCCCCAGGTCCGGCTCCTGTTCGCCGTGTGCCGGCACCACCGGGGCGACCCGGCGGGGGGGCGGCGGGAGGCGGACACCGCCGCCAGGTTGACCACCAGCCCGCAGCAGCGGGCGGCGCTCCTCGACCGGTACCAGCACGAGACGCGGTGACGGGACCGGGCGGTTACCGTTTCGGCCCGGCGCACGCCGCGGCGGCCGAGCGCCACATGGCGGCGAGCTGGGGTTTCCCGAGGCGGTCGGAGAGGTCGGCGAGGCGGAGCCGGACGCCGGCGTCCCACGGCCGGTCCATCGCCTCCCGCGAGAGGGCGGTGATCCGGTCGAGGTCTTGCCTGAGGTCTTCGGCCCGGGCGAGTTCCCGCGCCGCGTCGTCCCTCCGCCCGACCCCGGAATACGCCTTGGCGAGCAGGAAGTGGGACTGGTATTCCGCCGGGGCGAGGTCGACCGCCCGCTCCAGCGGGCGGACCGCCCCCGGGTCGTCCCCCGCGTCGAGCCGCACCTGACCCCGGAGGCGGTACAGCGGGGCCGACTCGTGTTTCGAGAGCCCGCGGTCGAGCAGGTCGGCCGCCTCCTTCTGGCGGCCGAGGCCCCGCAGGCATTCCGCCCGGACGACCAGCTGGGCCGGCTGGTCGTCGGCTTCCCCGGCGGGGTCGGTGTCGAGGGTCGCGAGCGCCTCGTCGTACTTCGCCTGCTGCATCAGGACCTCCGCCAGCTCGCCCCGGACCTCCGCCGCGACCCCGGCGGACAGGCCCCGCCGTAGGGCCTCGCGGTAAGCGTCGACGGCCTCCTCTTTCCGGGCAAGGTCCTTGTGAATCAGGCCGATCAGCCGGTGCGGGCGGCCGTCCTGGGGGTCGAGCCGGGCGACCCGTTCGAGGTGATCCACGGCATCGGCCAGCTGCCCCAGGGTGTAGGCGATGACGGCGAGCCCCCGGTGGGCGTCGGGGTTGTCCGGCTCCTCGGCGACGACGTACGACAGGACCCGGTGGGCCTCTTTCAGCTCGCCGAGGTCGATCAGGCACCGCCCGGTCAGGGTGGCGGCCCGGAGGCGGAGCGGCCCCTCGCCGCGGATCTGGTTGAACTCCGCCAGGGCGAGGTCCGGGCGGTGCCGGGCGTGGAATGCCTCCCCCCGGAGGAGGTAGGCCCGATCCGGGTGGCCGGCGGCCGCGAGCCGATCCGCGATGGCGTCGACCTCATCCCAATCCCGTTGTTGCACCGCCTCCTGCCCGCGGGCGAGTCGGTAGTCCGGCCGGGTGACCCGGTATCGCCACCCGCCCGCGCCCGCCGCCGCGAGCACGAGGAGGACCAGGGTAATCCGCCGTTTCCACCGACCCACTCGCGGCCCCGGCGGACGGGAACCGGGTGCGGTCGCGGGCCCGGTGGGCGGAGATTCAGTGGGGGAAGACATGACGACCCTGGACGGGGTGCGGGACCCGGCCTTCCGGGTCCCGCTACGGCCTTCGGGCAGCCGGGAACCGATCGGCGTTTACGGTTTCGATTTCAACTCGATCTGAACCGGTTGGCTTTCGGCCGGAATCTTGACGATCAGCGGGGTCGTGGCAGGTGAGGCGTACGCGGAGGGCAGTTCCGTCTTGATCGGCGGGGTGACGCCCACGCCGCCGCCCTTGGAAACCGCGTTCATCATCTTCGACATCGGGTCCGACCCCACGGCGCCCTTCGGCCCGGCGGACTTGACCTGCTCTTCGTGCTCTTTCTTCATCATCTTCATGTAATCGGGACTGGAAGCGCTCACTCCCCCCTCGGCACCTTTGAGCGGGGAATTCTTCACAACAACCACCTTGTAGTGCCCCGCCCGGGCGCCGGCCTTCGCGTCGGTGGTCAACGTGAAGTTCCCGCTCGCGTCCGTGAAGCCCGTAGCCGACTGTTTCCCGTCCTCGGTGACGAAGGTGACGGTCGCCCCTTCGACCGGCGCGCCGTCCAGTTTTACCACCCCGCTCACCGGCGTCAGGCCCGACCCACAACCCGCGACAGCGAACGCGGCCGCAACGGCGAGAACACCTGCCGATTTTCGGTGCATGACCGAAACTCTCCTCTTCGGGATGTGCGAGAAAAGACCGTGGGGCTGAGCACCGCCCCACGGCCGGGTATGAACGGGAACCGACTCGACTGGTGTCGGGCCCCGTTACGGGGCATTCGCCACCTGGCCGTCGTTGCGGCAGCCGAGCTTTTGGTAGGTCCCGTGGTCGATGCTCTGGGGGAGATTCCGGACCGACCCGTCCCCGAACAGGAAGTTCGCCCCACCGGTGTGGTTCGACTTGAACCCCCAGGAAATGTTCCAGTTAGTGGTGTTATTCTGACAGGACGTGTTCAATGGTTTGGTGAACTGGTAGTTGATCGGAATGATCGTGGTACAGTGGGCAGCCCCCGACAAGTTATACTCCCACCATGTATTATAGGCGAGGTGGTCGTGGGTCTCCGGCAGGGATTCGCCGACGGCGATCGTGTTCGACAACCCGTCGGTGATCGAGGCGAAGGTGATCGTCGCCCCGAGCCGGTTGAACAGGCCGCGGATGTCCACGGCGCTGGCGCTGTTCCCGTGGTCGGGGCTGGTCCCGTAGCCCCAGCCGAAGGCGGCTCCGTTGCAGTATTGCTGGTTCGGGTTGAAGCCGCACCAGCCGGTGGCACACTGCGGGCCGAGGCTACCGACGTAGTTCGTGGCGATCGCGTTCGGATCGTAGTTGTCGCTGGGGCAGCGCAGATACGGGAGCCTCGAGTTCGGCTGCCCGTTAGCGTTGTAGTTGGACGAGACATCGTTGCCCGTCGTCGTGGTGGTACTCGTCGTCGGGCTGAACACCTTATACATGGCGGCCTGCTCCATGTAGGGAAGGGTTTGTACCAGCCAGCTCCCGGTGTCGTTCGCCCAGTTGTTGCCCGACGGGGGGAGGCGGTTGTAGGTGTCGTTGTACATGTGAATGGCGATGCCGAGCTGCTTCAGGTTGTTCTGGCACTTGGCCCGGGCGGCGGCCTCGCGGACCTTCTGGACGGCGGGGAGGAGCAGGCCGATCAGGATCGCGATGATCGCGATCACCACCAACAGCTCGATGAGTGTGAACGCACCGCCACGTCGCGCGGCGGCGATCACCCGGGGAGGAGATGGTCCCATGGGAGGCTCGCAGTTATGGAGAAACGGCAGGAAAAAAACGAGTCGAGTCGCAAGCAACACAATTGTCGAAGTCGAGAGCGGCGTCAAGAGCGAGGCGAGAAAAATCCCGGAAAAATTCGCGACTGCGATGCCCACCCGGGACCGTTGACTATTGCTCCCGTCCCGCGACCGGCGGGGGCGCGGCCAAAACCCGGTGGCGCACAGCGAGGGTCGGCTGGCCGGTCCGCTCGTAGTACGCAGCAAGGGCCCGGTGCGTCGGGGCATGATCCGGTCGCTGGCCGAGGGCGGACTCCAGCCACCGGAGCCCGTCCCGGTCGCGGCCGTTCCGCAGGAACAACTCGCCGATCTCCCGCCGGAGGTCCGGGTCGTGCGGGGCGGCCGAGATCGCCTTGCCAAGCTCGCGGGCCCGCGTCAGGTCGGCACTGCACCGCTTCCACCGGTCTTCCACCACCCGCGCCTCGACCGGATTGCCGGTTTGCTGGAGGCAAAGGAACAGGGAGTACAGGACTTCCGGGTCTGACGAATCCAGGTCAACCCCCCGGCGGAGGAAGGGGAGCGCGGCCGCCGGCCGGCCGCGGTTCATCTCCAGGCGGCCGCGGTAGTAGAAGGCCTTCGGGTCGGGAGCGTGCCCGGCGATCACCCGGTCGAGCAGGGCCGCGGCCTCGTCCGGCCGGCCCTCGACCTCCCGACAGGCGGCGAGCTGGACCAGGACGGCGGGGTTGCCGGGGTCGGCAGCGGTCAGCCACTCCAACTGTTCGACCGCCTCCCCCACCGGCCGTCGAACCTCCAACACGAGCCGGGCGAGGGCGAGCCGGGCCGGGCGGTCGTCCGGGGCGAGTTCGACGACCCGGCGGAAAGCGGCGACCGCCTCGTCCAGCCGCCGGAGCCGCTCCAGGATTTCGCCCCGGCACGTCCACGCGGCCGCCGAGTCCGGCCGGAGGTCCAGCCACTTACGGGACAGGCCGTCCGCCTCGACCCACCGGAACTCGGCCATGTAAGCCGGGACGAGCACGGCGAGGACGAGGTGGGCGTCCGGGTGGCCGTCGTGTACGCACCGGAGCAGGACCGGTTCCTGCCCGGTCAGCTGCCCGGACTGAAGCTTGATGAGAGCCCGCTCCACCTCAATGGCGGATTCCGCCCACCCGCACCGGGCGGCCGCGTCGATGTACTGTTGGGCCGCCGGTAGGTCCCCGGACCGCCGTGCGGCCTGTCCGGCCAGGAAGTGAACTTCCCCGCTGTCCGGCCAGGTCTCCAGGCAGCGGTCGAGGTACACGCGGGCTGCCGCCGGGTCGTCCCCGAGGGCGGCCCGTCCCCGGTCGAAGTTCGCCCAGGCCGAGGCGTGAACCCAAATCAGCCTGCCGACGACCCCGAGGAGCGCCAGGAGGAGACACAGCACAGCTGCCTGCCGGCGGCGGGCTCGCCCGC
>JAQGHQ010000227.1 GCA_028288765.1 Gemmataceae bacterium
CGATGCCGCCGATGCCGCCGATGCCGACGTCCGGTCCGCGGCAACCGAACCGAAACGCCTGGCCTGAATTCGGGTCGGACGAGGATCTCGCTGCCACGGTCCAGATCGCGCCGTCACCCGATTCAGACCGGTCTCCCCGAACCCCGGTCATCACCCCCCCACCGTCCGGCGACCTCTCGTACTCCACCTTTCCGGCGGGCGTCTCGGGCCGTGCGCACCCAAGGCCGTCGGTGCCCATGCCCCGGCCTGGCGACACCTTCTTCGGCTTCCGACTGGTGGAGGAACTCGGTCACGGGACGTTCGCCCGGGTATTCCTGGCGAAGCAGGATTCGCTCGCCGGCCGCGACGTGGCCCTCAAGGTGACGCTCCGCCCCACTCGCGAAGCCGAGCGCCTTGCCCGCCTCCAGCACACGAATATCGTCCCGGTCTACTCCGTCCACACGGCCGCGTCGATCCAGTTCATTTGCATGCCCTACCTCGGCCGCCGGACGCTTGCTGACCTGATCCTGGGGTATCGCCGCAGCCAGAACGCCATCGGCCAATCGACGCGGAAGGTGCTCGGCGCCAAGAAAGGGTCTACAACGCTCGCCGGGAGCCGATCGAAGACCGGGCTCCGCGATCCAGCCAGCGCCGTCTCCGGGTCCGTGCCGGCCGTTGAGTCCGACCGCCCCGTCGCCGCACTGGTCGGCGACGTCGAGGCCGTGTTGCGAATCCTTTCCGGCCTCGCCGACGGGCTGGCCCACGCTCACGCCCGGGGAGTCCTGCACCTCGACCTGAAGCCCGGCAACGTCCTGCTCCCGGACGACGGCGAGCCGATGCTGTTGGACTTCAACCTGTCGTTCGACGCGGCCGAGCCGAACCGGGAGGTGATCGGCGGCACCATCCCGTACATGGCCCCCGAACAGCTCATTGACTTACGCTCCCGCGGAAAGGGCGAAATCGACGCCCGCACCGACCTCTATTCCCTCGGCGTGATGGCGTTCGAGTTGCTCACCGGGGCGAATCCGTTCTCGATCACCGCGAAGACCCTGGCCGACTTCGACGGGCTCATGGCTGCCCGGAAGAAAGGGCCCCGGTCGTTACGGGAGGCGAACCCCGACGTCACCCCGGCGGTCGAGGCGATCGTGCGGAAACTGCTCGCCCCGGACCCGGCCGAGCGGTACCAGTCGGCTGCGGAGCTGCGGGAAGACGTCGACCGCCAGTTGGCGGACCGACCCCTTCGCTTCGCCCCGGACCGGTCGGTTCCGGAGCGGGTGTCGAAGTGGCGGCGGCGGAACCCCTGGGCGCTCGGGGCAATGATACTGCTCGGGGTGCTGGCACTGGCGGGCGGAGCCGGCGCGGTCGCGCACAACCGGACCGAAGCCCTCGCCGACGCCGAGGGTGCGGCCCGCGCGCGACGAACCCGGGAAGGACTCGATTCTGTCCGCCTCGACCTCGTCCTGTCGGGCGACCCGGCCGCGCGGCAACGCGGGACGGACCAGGTCGTCGACCGGCTCCGCGAGTACGGGCTGCCGGAAGACCCGAACTGGCGGCAGAAGGAGGCGTTCCGCCGGGTGCCGGAGGGCGACCGCCAGGCAGTCGCCGGCGACCTCGGGGAGATGCTGCTTCTGTTGGCCCACGTGAGGTGGGAGGACGGCCGAAAGACCGACCGGCAGGGGGCCGCGACCGATGCCCTCCAGCTGAACCGCCTGGCGGAAAGCTGCTTCACCAGCTCGTCCCCGCCGTTCATGACGAGCCAGCGGGCGGAGCTTGAAGCCGCGATCGGCGGTGACCCTGCGGACCCGCCCCCGCTCGGACACGACTCGACCGCGCGCGACCACTTCCTCACCGCGGTCGAACTCATCGGCAAAGGGAAGTATGCGACCGCCGTCCGTCCCCTGGAACGAGCCATTACCGACCGGCCGGACCACGCGGCCGCGCACTTCTGTCTCGCGTACTGCCGTCACCAATTCGGCCAGTACACCCGGGCGGTCGAACGGTACGATACGGCCCGGGTACTCATGCCGACCGACGCGCGCCCGTTCTTCTACCGCGGGGTCGCGTTCGGGTGCCAGGGCAAACCGGCCGCCGCCGAGGAGGAGTTCACCAGGGCGATCGAACTCGACCGGAAATATGGCGACGCGTACCGGAACCGAGGTGTCGCCAGGCTGGGGTTGAATAAGAACCGAGAGGCCGAACAGGACCTGACGGAGGCCCTGGCCCGGGACGTGTCGCCGATTCAGGTCCACCTCTTGCGGGCACAAGCCCGGGACCGGCTCAACGACCCGGCGGGTGCGAAGACGGACCGGGAGGCGGCCGGGGAGTACCGTCCGGAGCGGGCGGACGATTTCCTGGTTCGTGGGGTCACACGTTTACCGAAAGATCCGGCCGGCTCACTGGCAGATTTCGAGGCCGCGGCTAATCTCAACCCGCGGTCCCTGAACGCATGGCAGAACCAGGCCCACGTGCTGTCGGGTTACCTCGCGGATGATGCCGGGGCGCTGGCCGCCGCGTCCCGGGCAGCTGAGCTGTACCCCGAGTGCGGGGTGGCGTGTGCCGGGAAGGCCGTCCTACTCGCCAGGCTCGGCCGCCGCCAGGAGGCCCAAAAGGAGGCCGAGCGGATCCGGCTGCTCTGTGACGATCCGAAGGTTACGTACCAGCTCGGGTGTGTGTATGCCGTCACGGCGGCGACCCACGCCGAGGACCGGGAGAAGGCGTTCGCCCTCTTGCGGCAAGCGTTCCGCGATGGCTACCGGGACGTCGCGACCGTCGACACCGACCCGGACCTGGCGCCCATCCGAAATCTCCCCGAGTTCGCACCGCTGGCGGCCGCGGTGAGGAACCTCACCCGCTGATCCACGCCGAAACTCCCACGCAACGACGCGGCCCCCGAGGTTACCTCGGGGGCCGCTGGCATTTCTGCGTGTCACGTTCGATCAGGGCAGGGTGTAGGGCGGGACCAACGGCACAGGGGTCGGGGCCGGGGTCGGGGTGGTGACGGCGGCGACGGTCGTACTGACCGAGGTGGCGACCGCCAGGGTGGGGTCGACCGTCGTTACGACCGGAGTGGTGGTCGTCGGGGTCGGGACGGTGTAGATCGGGGCGAGCAGGTCCGGGCCGCTCGGGTTGTCCCGGGATTCGAGGCTCATCACAAACAGTTGGGCGCGAAATTTCACGGGAAACTCCGTTGAGGGGGCAGAGAAATCATCCGTCAGCAGAATCAGCTTGGACCGTAGTTTGTCGACAGTGGTTCTTTGGGGCAAGAGAACTTCTTACTGTTTCAGAATATTTTTCGGTCCTCGGCGGGGTTTCCGGCACGCTTTTTTGATTTGAGATGAAATTTCAGTGCGAGGCATGAATCCTAATTGCGGCCAGGCCTGAGCATTTCACTCAGTCGGGCCGGGAATGAATCAGTTCAGGTCCGATTGTTGAGGTAGAGAAATCTTCAACCCTGTCAAATTCCTTGTTTCGACAGGAATGTCGGATCCTCGGGTATGGACAGCGAACCGCCCTTGAACGGTGGTTCTCCGTAACGAGATGGGACCAGAGCCGGATGAAGGGGACGTCATGCGGAAACTCGCGAGTATTCAGGTCGTAAATGCGGTCGAGCCGATCCCGAACGCGGATGCGATCGAACGAGTGCGCGTTCTGGGGTGGTGGGTGGTGGGCAAGAAGGGGGATTTCGAGAAGGGCGATCAGGTGGTCTATTGCGAGATCGACTCGTTGCTGCCCGAACGGCCGGAGTTCGAGTTCCTCCGCACGAGCAGCTTCAAGCCAGCGCAGACCGACGCCGCGGGGGCTACCATCCAGCCGACCGGGTTCCGGATCAAAACGGTGAAGCTCCGCGGACAGGTGTCGCAGGGGATCTGCTTCCCGCTATCGGTCCTTCCACCGGGTGCGCCCACCGGAGAAGGGGAGGACGTTACCGACTGGCTCGGCGTCCGGAAGTGGGAGCCGCCGGTCCCGGTGGGGATGGGCGGGAAGGTGAAGGGCGGGTTCCCGGGGTTGAATGGCACTTCCGTGAGTTTTGGGTTGGCTCGGCGCAGCCCGGTACGGGGGCACCTACGAGTACCCGAATTCGTCCGTCTTTGGCGGCTCGGCCGCCTGGTCATCGCATCTTCCGCCGGTA
>JAQGHQ010000239.1 GCA_028288765.1 Gemmataceae bacterium
GGGCGTGAGTCTCTGTATGTACAAATGTATAGTTAATGAGTTAACGAGAGTTAATCAACTGCGGGTTGAGTCGCCAAAGGCCCGTCCGCGGTTTGGGAACCCGCAAAATCTTAACCAATCTTAACTCATCAACCCGGTCGGTTTGCTGGAAGACGTGTGTGGTTCGGGGGTTCCGGAAGCGCTTTTTGGGGGAGCGCAAAACTGGTCTCTGATGGATGATCTCGGGGGAAACGGACCACACGTCTGCAAGTCCGACCGGTTAAGGCCAACCATACCGGGTTCATGTCCGAGGCACGACCGTCCCGCCGCTGCTCTGGGTGATGGTCAAGCGGGTTGGTATGATACGCTTTTCCCACTCCTCCCGCGGGGTGCGTATGCCGGCCGCGTCCGTTTCCCCACTCGCCGTCGGGTTCCTCGGTGCCGGGCAAATGGCTAGCGCCCTGGCGACCGGGTGGGCGAAGGCCGGGCTGTTGGACGTTTCGCGGTCGCTCGCCGCCGACCCGTACCCAGCGGCCCGGTCGAAGTTCGAGCAGACGACCGGCGTGAAGGCGGTCGGCACGAACGCGGAAGTCATAACCGGCTGCGACGTGCTCGTTTTGGCGGTCAAACCGCAGGTGATGGCGGCGGTGCTGGCAGAAGCCCGTCCACTCGTCGGCCCGCGGCACCTCGTCGTGTCGATCGCGGCCGGGGTGACACTGAAGACCCTGGCCGACGGGCTAGGGGTCGGCGTTCGACTTGTCCGGGTGATGCCGAATACGCCGTGCCTGGTCGGGGCGAGCGCCGCGGGGTACGCGGCCGGCGGGACCGCGACGGCGGACGACGTGGCGCTGGTGGGGAAGCTGTTCGGGGCGGTCGGGAAGGCGTTCTCGGTGCCGGAGCACCTGCTCGACGCCGTCACCGGGCTGAGCGGGAGTGGCCCGGCGTTCGTGTACGTGATGGTCGAAGCACTGTCCGACGGCGGGGTGCGGGTCGGCCTCCCGCGGGACGTGGCCCAGGCCCTTGCCGCGCAGACGGTGCTCGGGGCGGCGAAGATGGTGCTCGAAACCGGCCAGCACCCGGGCACGCTCAAGGACGCGGTGGCGAGCCCCGGCGGCACGACCATCGCCGGCCTCCACGCCCTGGAACGGGCCGGCTTCCGGGCCGCGCTGATGGACGCGGTCGAAGCGGCCACGAAACGCGCCCAAGAGCTAGGCAAGAAAGAATAAGCCGCACGATGAACGCAGAAGAAGACACGATTTAGACAGAAATACTGAAATAGTTTAGATCAAATTGACTGGACTGCGGATCGGTCTTGTGATCTGCGTTTATCGTGCGGCTGTTTTCCCGGTTCACTCATGACCAACGAACTCGTCCTGATCCTCGACTTCGGCTCGCAGTTCGGGCAGCTGATCGCCCGGCGGGTGCGGGAGTTGAACGTCTTCTGCCAGGTCGTCCGGCACGACATCTCCGCCGCCCGGGTCCGGGAGCTGAACCCGAAAGGGATCATCTTCTCCGGCGGGCCGGCGAGCGTTTACGAGCCGAACGCCCCGAAGTGCGACCCCGGCCTCTTCGACCTGAACATCCCGGTCCTCGGGATCTGCTACGGGATGCAGCTGGCCTGTCAGGCACTCGGCGGGACGGTCGGCGGGGGCGCGCACACCCGCGAGTACGGCCGGGCCACCCTCGGCATCACCGACGCGAACACCATTTTCCGCGGCTACCCGAAGGAGTCGACCGTCTGGATGAGCCACGGCGACCAGGTGCAGACCGTGGACGGGGGCGCGTTCGTCCCGCTCGCCGCCACCGACACCTGCCCGGTCGCCGCGGTCAAGCACCGCACCCGCCCCGTGTTCGGGCTCCAGTTCCATCCCGAGGTCAGTCACACCCCGCACGGCGGCCTGATCCTGGCCAACTTCCTCCGCGACGTGTGCGGTTGCCAGGGCCTCTGGAAGATGCAGACATTCATCGGCCAGACGGTGGCCGAGATCCGGGAGCGGGTGGGCAACAAGCGGGTCATCTGCGGGCTCTCCGGGGGCGTGGACTCGAGCGTGTGCGCGGCCCTGCTGCTCAAGGCGATCGGCCCGCAGGTCGCCTGCATCTACGTCGACAACGGGCTGATGCGGGAGGGCGAAACGGAGGTCGTGAAGCACACGTTCCGCGACTGGTTCAAGGCCGACCTGCACGCGGTCGACGCCCGGGACCGGTTCCTCTCCGCCCTGAAGGGGGTCACCGACCCGCAGGAGAAGCGGCGGATCATCGGGCACGTGTTCATCGACGTGTTCAAGCAGGAAGCCCTGGCGATCCCGGACGCCCACTTCCTGGCGCAGGGGACGCTCTACCCCGACGTGATCGAGAGCGGCGGGTCGGCCGACGGGCCGGCGGCGACGATCAAGCTGCACCACAACGTCGGCGGGCTCCCGGCCGAGCTCGGGTTCGAGCTGATCGAGCCGCTCCGCGACCTGTTCAAGGACGAGGTGCGGAAACTCGGTCTCGAACTCGGACTACCCGAGGACGTGGTCTGGCGGCACCCGTTCCCCGGCCCCGGGCTGGCGGTCCGGTGCCTCGGCGATGTGACGGAAGAAAAGCTCGTCACGCTCCGCAAGGCCGACCGCATCTTCATCGACGAGCTCCACAAGGCGGGCTGGTACCGGAAGACCGCCCAGGCGTTCGCGGTCCTGCTCCCGGTTCAGTCGGTGGGCGTCATGGGGGACGGCCGGACGTACGAGAACGTGGTCGCCCTGCGGGCGGTGCAGACGGACGACTTCATGACCGCCGACTGGTCCCGGCTGCCGGAAGACCTGCTCGCCCGGGTGGCGACCGCGATCATCAACCGGGTGAAGGGCGTGAACCGGGTGGTGTACGATGTCAGCAGCAAGCCGCCCGCGACGATCGAGTGGGAGTGACGGGAGAAATGCGGATTGCGGAATTCGGAATGCGGAATAGAAGGCAGTCGGCTTCGGTTGGGTCTTCAGCCTGAAGGGTTGAGAGCTTTTAGCCCCGGGCAACGCCCGGGGTGACGCGATCAAGACGGAGTTTCGATGTGAAGCGGGCCGACATTTGCGCGTCGGACGACCACGACACCATCGACCAGCTGTTGGCAGCGCTGCAGACCCTCGGCGGCCAACTCGACGGTGAGGATCACGCTCTCGGTGTGGGCCTGCACCGGTTCCGATTCCCGGACGGCGAACTGTCCGTCTTCATCGACGCCTGGTCGGTCGACGTGGCCGGTCCGGCGGAGCTGGTCGACCGAGTGCTGGCGATCCTGGCCGGCGCGGACTGAGCTTCACCAAGAACTGCACCCACGGGGTATTCAACAATGGCGGTTCCGACGCTGATTACGGCGATCCTGTTGATCGTGGTCGGGGTGGTGGGGTATGCCGGGCAGGACCCGAACCCGGAGACGGGTAAGGTGAGCATCACCGCCCTCATCCCGGCGTTCCTCGGCGGGGTACTGGCGGTCTGCGGGCTGCTCGCGTTCAACGAAAAGGTCCGCAAGCACGCCATGCACTTCGCCGCGGTGCTCGGGCTCATCGGGGTCGTCGGCGGGTTCATGCCACTTCAGGGGCAGCTGAAGAAAACCGGCACCATCGACCCGCTGAAGCCGTCGGCGGTCTCGGGCGAGCTGATGATCCTGATCTGCGCGGTGTTCGTCGGGCTGTGCGTGAACTCGTTCATCCAGGCCCGAAAAGCCCGGAAGGCAGCTGGTCAATCCGTGGCAGTGTGACCGGCCGACCCTTGAGGCTGGCGGACAGGATCACTCGTAGGGCCGGCCGTGCCGGCCATTTCGGAATCGCGCTCGGCAGTTCGGCCGGCACAGCAAGTTCGGCCGGCACAGCCGGCCCTACATGACTCGTAGGGCCGGCCGTTTCGGGAATCACGCTCGGCAGCAAGTTCGGCCGGCACAGCCGGCCCTACAAGACTTGGTCCGGCAGCTTTCACTTCCGGCGCAGCTGCTCGGCGGCCGCGTGCTGCCGCGCGAGGATGCGGTGGAGGTCGTCCACCAGCCAGTCGCGGTCCTTCCCCTGGTACCGGGCCGGGTCGATCGGCTCGCCCACGCTCAGCGCCATCGTACTCGGGCCCGGCGGGAGGACGAGCGGGGACGGTTGCGGCCATGTGTGGAACCGGCTCCACGCCGCGAAGCACCCGGCGATCCCGACCGGGACGATCGGGCACGTCACCCGCCGGACCAGCAGCGACACCCCGGGCTTGAGCGGCTGGACCGTTCCGTCGTGGGTCCGCTCGCCCTCCGGGAACATCAGCACCGCCTGCCCCTTGCCCAGCGCGGTCAGGACCGCCTGGATTCCGTCCTTGCCCATATTCCGGTCGATCGGGATCGCGTTCAGACTGCGGATGATCGGGGCCAGGACGGGTTGCGCGAACAGGCTACTCCGGGCGAGGTACGAGAGGTACCGCCGGGACGACAGCCCGACCAGCACCGGGTCGAACATCGACTGGTGGTTCGCGACCACCAGCACCGGCCCGGTCCGGGGCATGTTCCGCCACCCCTCTCGGCGGAGGCTGAACCCGAACGTGAAGAACGTGAACGACGACCAGAAGACGCAGTCGTACCACAGCCGGCCGGCTAGGTTCGGGCGGTCGGACATCGGCGGACCACCTCCTCCAGACGGGCCAGGACGGCGTCGGTCGTGAGGTGCGTGGTGTCGACGATGACCGCGTCATCGGCCGGGTGCATCGGGCCGAGCTCCCGGGAGGCGTCCCGGGCGTCCCGCTCTTCCTGGGCCGTCAGCACGTCGTGGAGGGTAACGGTCTCGCCCTTGACGACCAGTTCGTGATACCGCCGCTCGGCCCGGACCCGGGGGTCGGCGGTCAGGAAGAACTTGCACCCCGCGTCCGGGAACACGACCGTGCCCTGGTCCCGGCCCTCGCACACGATACTCCGCCCCGTCGCGACCCGCCGCTGCGCGGCCGCCAGGAACCGCCGGACGGCCGGGATCACAGCCACCTTGCTCGCCCCCTGCGACACCCCGGGCGACCGGATCGCCCCGGACACGTCTTCCCCGTTCAAAAAGACGTGCCCCGGGGGCATTTCGATCTGCACCCCCGCCAGGACGGCCTCAACCGCCGGGAGGTCGGCGAAGTCGACGCCGCGGCGGGTGAGGGCGAGCGCGACCGCCCGGTACATCGCCCCGGTATCGAGGTAGTCGAACCCGAGCCGGGCCGCGAGGAGCCGGGCCGCGCTGCTCTTGCCCGACCCGGCGGGCCCGTCGATCGTCACGATCATGCGCGGTCCGGGGGTGGAATTGCGAGACGCCACACCCCGAAAAATACCGGAACCCCGGCCGCGAGAACAGGGCCGGGGTTCGGGAGTGTGGGCCGGTTCCTGGGATTGCGGCCATATTGGCCGCTCTTCCATGGCCCGTCGGGGCGACAGGAGGCGGGCGGGACGCCCGCGGTTCCAGGGCGTTACTTGATCCGCAGGGTGACGACTTCCTTC
Organism: Gemmataceae bacterium; assembly: GCA_028288765.1. Classification (GTDB taxonomy): domain Bacteria; phylum Planctomycetota; class Planctomycetia; order Gemmatales; family Gemmataceae; genus Urbifossiella. Next base: position 5,435 of record JAQGHQ010000239.1, read on the forward strand.
TCCTTGATCGGGCTGCGGGTCGGGGTCAGGTTCGCCCCGGCGTTGAGCAGCTGGTAACTGAACTCGCCGACGGGCACCGGGATGTCCAGCTTCGTGTTCGGGGCCACCGTGTACGTGGTGTTGTTCACCGCGATCCGGATCTCGACCGGGTAGTCATTCACCACCCGGACCGTCCCCTTCCCGGTCATCGGGTCGGCGGCCGGTCGCAGCGAGGTCGACGACTTCATCTCTTTAAGCTGCTTGTCCAGGCTCGCAACGTCGTCCTTCAGTCTCCTCACCTCGGCCAGCAGCCCGGGGTCGGAGGGCAGGGGGAACCCGTCGCGATCCTTTTTCCCGTCCATCAGTTCGGTCAGCCGTGAGAGCTTGGTGTCGATGTCCTTCAGCCGTTCCTCGACCGTCTTCTCTTTGGGCGGGTCGGCCGCAACCGGGCTGGTCGGCTTCGCCGGGATCGGGAAGGCCACTGCGGGTGTGGCGGGGGCGAACGCCAGTGCCCCACCGATCGCGGCCGCGATCGCACTCTGCTTCAGGTTCATGGGGATGTCTCCGGGTGTCGTCGCGGTGGTGTCGGGCTTCGTCGGACCGGTCCCGATCGCCCCCGGGCTCGCGGTTCCCGTCCCGACGGGTCTCGTCGTGACGCCGCCGGGGAAGCTCGGCGGGATCGTGGCCCCGGTCACCCCAGGTTGTCCGCTCGGGGTGGTCAGGGCCGGGAAAACGTACTTGTCGGACGGCTCGACCGGGCCCTCGGCCGGCTTCGGCCGGTCCGCCGACCGGACCGGGGGGGCCTTGCCAGGCTCGGACCCGACCGGGATCGCCGGGACCGCGGGCCCGACCGGTCCAGGGGCTGGTGACGGCTTCGGACTCGTGACCGCAGGCGCAGTATCCGATTTGACATTATGCCCGTCGTTACCGGGACGCAAGGTAAAATCCGGCCCCACCGGGGGAACGGGTTTCATCGGCCCGGCCGAGTTTGACGGTGGGGCGGTCGGCGCAAGGCCCGGAGGCGGGGGAACCATCAGTCCGCTCTTGTCGCCGGTTTTCCCCTCGACCAACGCCCGCGGCGGCGGGAAGGGGGTCGGACTCGGGAGCGGGAGCGGTGCCGGCGGCCTGGACGCATCGGGCAGCGGTGGGACAACGGGCTTCATCTTGTCGTCCGTCCCGCCGACGGGGGCGACGACCGGAGGCGGGGTGACGAGCTTGAACTCCGGCACCGGCAGCGGAGCCGGGACGGCAGGTCCGGTAGCGGGCGTAACCGGACCCGAGAGAGGGATTCCGAGCGCGGGCGGCGTGACCACGGGCACCGGCTCGAGCGGGATCGGGGCGGATGGCGTGCGGACGGCCGGGACGACCGTCGGCGGGGCCACCGGGATAACGGCCGCAGCCGGAGTCACAGCCCCCGGCGCGGGGTCGGACGTCTTCGCTGGCGACGCCGGCAGGCTTCCGATCGGCGCGGCCGCCCGCGTCCAGACCGGGCCATTGTCCTTCGGCTGCTGAGGGCTGAGCGGCGCGAGAGGGGTAACGACCGGCTCGGCCCGGGCGGACCGGGTGAGCCCGAACCACCCGCTCCCCACGACCGCCCCGCCGATCAGCGTCAGCGCCGCCGCCCGCCACCACCGTCTGGTCCCCGCGCTCATTGGGCGTCCCCCTTGCCCTGTCCCCCGCTTCGTGCGCGCTCCGGAAACGGCACGCGGTGCGGGCCCGACACCGGCTGGTTCGTCAGGCCCGCACCGCGTGCCGTCCGGGCCCGGCCGCTCCAGTCCGAGGGTCAGTTTTCCTCGTACTGGGCAATCCGGTTGACCGGGCCTTCCGTTTCATCGGCAAAATCGTCACCCACCCGGTACTCCATCTGGAAAGCATCTTCCCCGCTGTCCTCGTAGTAGTGGCGGAGGACCCGGGTAGCCTTGAAGTCGTGACCCCGGAAGAACATCTGGGCGGTCAGGTTCCGCTCCCGGACCGCGAGGGTGATTTTCTGCCGCCGGTGGGTCGACAGCTTGTTCACCAGCTTGGCCACCATCTGCCCGCCGATCCCCGTCCGCCGGGCGGTCGGGCGGACGGCGAAGTTCAGGATGTGCAGCCGGTTCTTGTGAAGCTCGTAGATCATGAACCCGACCACCCGGTCGTCCGCCTCGGCCACCATGCCGATACAGTTCCGCTGGCGGAGGCACCGGAGGAAGTCGTCCTCCGTCCAGGCGTACTCGAAGCTCGCCAGCTCGGTCGTCAAGACCTCGGGCATATCTCGTCGGATCATCCACCGGATGTGGACCCGGACTTTATCCTTCTGTGCACGTCCTATGCTCATGAACGGGCTCCTCCCCCCACCGGGCCGGCCGCGAACGGCCGCCCCGGGCCTCGTTCCGGTGTCCTGTGGCCCGCGGGGTCTGGTCGCCCGGTGCGGCCCTGCCGCCCGCCCGGACTTCGACCCCGGCCGCAAGCCGCCGGATGTTAGCAACGCCCCCCAACCCCCGCAACCCCGCCCCCGCGGAGCAATCCAAAACCCGAAGCACAAAATCCAAACGAAAGACCGATCGACTAGCCACTTCTCGTCGTCCGCGATCGCCGTCCCGCGTCGGACCGCCATCGTTCCACTCGCCACGCCGCCCCGCGTCCTCCGCCTCCGGAATCTCTCCCCGGGCGCTCCGATATCGGTCTCCTCCGCCCTGCCGGGGCCGGAACGAGGGAACCCGACACCACCGACCTTTCGCATCAGGGCTCACCGCAGGGCGGTGGAAGATGTTCCCGCGCGGCGCGGGAACGAGGATCGGGACGCTGGGCTGGCCGACCTCACCCGCTCGTGTCCGGCCGGGGCGGGAAATCCGTCGTCGAAACTCGGTCCGTCTTCAGTTCGGATTTCGAATTTCGGGCTTCGAATTTCCGCCCGGTCCGCGGGTGTTACTCCTTCACGAACGTCGTGCTCTCTTCCTTGACGACCGGGGTCTTGAGCTGGTCGCAGGTGAGCTGGACCCGGAACCGGAGGTCGCCGGCCACGTTCCCCTTCACCCGCACCCGGTACACCGTCTCCCCCTTCACCCCGAGCGACGGGATCGCGTCGAAGAGGAGCTGCTGGCCCTGCGGCTTGACCGCGGCCCCGGTCTGGCCCGGCCCGGTCGTCGCCCCGACGTATTCGGTCCCGTCGGCCATGGCGGCGGCGAGCTGGACGTTCGAGCACGGCCCGGTCCCCTGGTTCATCACCCGGATCTCGTAGGTCACTTCCTTCCCGACCGCGACCGGGTTCTCCAGCCCGACCACCTCGAACCGGACCGCGGCCACGCCCTCGGCGACCACGACCGTGTCGACCTTCGCCTCCAGCCCGCGGCCCGCCGGCCGGGCCGGCGGCCCCCCGGTCGCGGCCGCCGGGGTGACGGCCGACCCCCCGGCCAGGGCGACCTTGCGGAGCAGGCTGCCCTGGGTGTCGGACGCGGTCACCGCCCGGAGCTTGAGGGTCACCGTCCGGTTGCTCCCGGCGGCCAGCGACGGCAACCGCCAGGTGACCTGCCGGCCGTTACAGCTGCCCCCGTCGGACGCGTGGAGGAACTCGAACCCGTCCGGGAGGACGCTCTGGAGCAGGACCGGGTCGGTCGCCGCGGTCCCGGGGTTGGTCATCTCGATCGAGTACATCGGCTCGGCCCGGACCAGGCACTTCGCCGGGCCGGTCTGCTTGACCACCAGCATCGGCTCGACCACGTTCGTCGCCGCCTTCGCGGTCGCGTCCGGGCTGCCCTCGGCGCCGACCACGATCTGGCACCACTGGAGCCCGGCGGCCGCCGCCCCGACCTTGAGCGGGACGGTCTGGGTTTCGCCCGGGGCCAGGCTGGGCAGTCCGGCTTCGATCACCGCCCCCGGCCGGCCGACCGTCTGGGAGTGGGACAGCCCGTCCGACAGCCGGGCCTGGATGACCAGCCTGGTGGCCGGCCCGGACCCGCCGTTCGACACCTTGATCAGGAACGTCGTCTCTTCCCCGGCCCGGCAGACCTCCGCCCCGGCGACCGAGACCGCCAGCCGCGGCCGGGTGACCCGGGTGCGGGCGTCCACCGCGGTGGCGAACGTGACCGTCGCCCGGCTCCGGGCCTCACCCTCCTCGGTCGGCTTCACCCGGACGCTGATGTGCCGCTCGGCCCCGGCCTCGAGCGCCCCGAGCATCCACACCAGCCGGTCGCCGTTCAGCTCCCCGACCGGGTCGCTGCCGACGTACCGTGCGCCGGGCGGGAGTTCGTCGTCCACCCGGACCTGCGCCAACGCCCCGGTGCTGGTGTTCCGGACGATCAGCTTGTACTGGAATTCCTGGCCGAACACGACCGACTCCGGGCAGACCGCCTCGACCACCACGCCCGGGGCCGTCCGGGCCGGCAGCATCCCCGCGGACGGGGCCGCTGGAGCGGGGGCGGGCGTCGGAGCGCCGGGGACGGT
>JAQGHQ010000286.1 GCA_028288765.1 Gemmataceae bacterium
ATCCCAAGCCGTTCCGATGGACCGCGACCGCCGATCTGATCCTCCAGAAGGTCGAGGATATTTGTAAACGAACTTGCAACTCAGGACACTAGCCGGGCGACCTCCTCGGTCGTGTACCAGGCCCTGACCGTTTCCCGCTCCAGGACGGCAGTCAGGAGCGACTCGATCCGGTCGAGCCGCCGGATTACCGCGCCCTCGTCGGGATCATTCATGTCATTCCCTTTCGAGATGTCCCCCGCCCGGACAGCGACACGGTGATTCACGGGCAAGTTTTTTACCGGCCCCGGTCCTCGGACCAGGGCCGGACATCGACTAACCTTTTTGGCCGGTGATCCAGGCCCGGACTGTCGCCGCGTCTGACTCCAACTCCGCCGCGATCTCCTCGAACGTCTTCCCGCTGGTGTACATCCGCCGGGCCTCGGCCTGCCGCTCCCGGTACGCCCGGCTCCGGCAGGCGTTCGAGCAGTACTCTCGGTCCGACCGGGCCGCCCCGGTGGTCACCTCGAACCACGAGTTGCAGGCCCGGCACCGGTTGTATGTGCGGTCGGCCGAAATCGCCTCGGCGGCCTGAAGCCAGATTGCTGCCAGTAAGGTTGGAGCCTCAAGGCCCATGCTCGGGCGGCCTGAAACCGGGTCGGATTCGACCGCAACCGTCAAGTGATCCGCCACGTGATGGAGGTGTTCGTCGAGAACGTCCCGGACGTAGCACCAGGCCGGTCGGATGACCTCCCCGGCGGTAAATGAGGCGAGCCGCTCCGGTGTTTGGGTCGAGGACGCGATCACCGCACGGGTCCGTTCAGCCCCGAGCGGCGGGCCGGCATCCGGGCCGGACGGGTGGCTGGTGAACACGACCGCCTTCTCCCCGTCCGTGCCGACCCAGCGGACGTACCGGCCGAGCCCGGCGGTGTCGTCCCTTCGAAGTAAGTCCCACAGACCGACCACCCGCTGAAGGGCGGAGATCTGGTACTCCCAGATAGACAGGAAACACCCCCGGGCTGGCCGTCCGGGCCGGCCGCCACGGTCAACCATGATCACGTCGGTCTCGGTGAGATTCCCATGCCGGTCAGCGAACCTCTTGATTTCTTCTGGGGCCGGCTTGAGGTCGGCGAGTCGAAGAAAAGGGATCGGGTCCGTGTTTGGAGGGACACGATCCGCCACCCCGTCGTCACTGGCGGCAACCAGCGCGGGTTGGGGCGTACCGCCGGCTTCCTTCGGCGAAATCGCCTTAACCCACTCAAACCCATCGGCCGGGACTCGCCACCCGAAGCTCAAGCTGTTTAGATGCATAAGTGATCCGTTACGGCAAATGTTAACAAAATTGTAACGTTACAGTTGAATGGCCACAAGGTGTGTTGATAAGATTTTTTCGTCAGTTGGGATCTGACTGCGTCCCCGGCCTCTCTCCGTTCTGTTGCCCATTGGTCGGGGCGGACCAGGGTTTCCGCTGGCCCCTGCGGGCCGGTGTGTTCGGCTGCGGCTATCCGCGGCCCTGTCCCGCCTGGCTCGGCCAGGTTGCCGAGGGTCGGCCGTCCGGCTCGGACGGTCGCGACCCCGAGGAGGATTTTTGTGCAAGACCCGACCTACCCCGACCTGCCGATCGAGAGCTGGCCGCTCGACCGGCTGAAGCCCCACCCCCGGCAGGCCGCGCTGTTCGGCGATACAACCGAGGAGGAGATCCGGACGCTGGCCGAGGACCTTCGCCGACATGGCCTTCAGCACCCCGTCGAAGCCCTGCCGGACGGCACACTCGTCTGCGGTCATCGCCGGGTCGCCGCCGCGCAGTTGCTGGGGTGGGACGAGATCCGGGTCCGGATCCGGGCCGACCTGGCCGCCGACCCGGCCGCGGCCGAGACCCGACTCATCCAGGACAACCTGATGCGGCGGCAGCTCAGCCCGCTCGCGGTCGCCCGGTGCTACCTCGGGCTCAGGCACTTGGTCGCCGCCCGGCCCGGCGGGCGGCTCCCGGATGCTGCCCGGGGGGATGTCCGGGACCTGGTGGGGCGGCAACTCGGGCTGAGCGGCCGGCACCTGGACCGGCTCCTCGCGATCGTCGAGCGGTGCCCGGTCGAGGTCCAGTTCGCGGTCGAGCGGCACGACTTACCGATCGCCGTGGCCGGCAAGGTGGCCGGGCTCCGGCCCGAGCAGCGGGAGGCGGTAGGGGCCGCGATCAGGAGCGGTGTCGACCCACGGCAAGCGGTTGCGCAGGCTGTGGCCCATGCTGTAGGCAAACGGGCGGCCCGGACGGCGGCCCTGGGCCATGCGGTGTACAAGTTCGTCACCCAGTTAAAGCGGGCCGTCGAGGTGATCGGCCCGCGGGTCCGGGACGTCCGCGGGCTGCCCCCGGCCGCCGCCCGGACCCTCGAGCAGGCCGAGGAGCTGATCCGCGGGCTGAAGAGGCGAGCGCAGGAGGACAAGGATCCCGGATCCCGGACACGATGTCCGGGGCTGGCCGCCCCCCGAGAGCGAGTTTCCAAAAACTCGGATCGAGATGTCCAGACCGGCCCAGCCCGGCGGAGAAAATCATGACCGGCACATCCAGCCCGGCCGCCCCGGCCGCCCGCCGCGACGTAAGCGTCCACTGGGGCGAGCTCGGCGGGGTATTCGTGGAGCAGCTACCGGCGGAGGTCCGGGACCTGCTCGCGACGGCCTGCCGGGTCCCGGCGCAGTACAAGGCGGGCGGGCTCGGCGCCAAGCCCGTGCGGGTCGACCTCACGAGGGTCCAGGGCTTCGGGGCCTGGACGAACGTCCCGACGGGCTTCGAGCCGGCGGTGATTGCCGCTTGCCGCCGGGCCGGATACCAGGTCCGGGTGACGGGGTACGTCCCTGAACGGCTCCCGCCACCGAGCCCCACCCGGCTCATCCCCGGTTTACCCGACACCGCCCTGCTCGACCTGGTCCGGGCCCACCCGGGTGGGGTCGTCCGGTACGGCCCGACCGTCGACCCGGTCGTCCTCGTCGCCCAGGTCGCGACCGCCTGGCCGGACATGACCGTCGCGGTCGTCGTCCGGCGGGTCGCGGACACCCTCCGGGTCCGGGACCACCTCCGCGAACTGGGGATCGACGCCTCCGCCGCGAGCTGGCGGTACCGGCCGTGCGTCGGGGACGTGGGTCGGGTGGTCGTCTGTACCCCGCCCGGCCTCTCTACCGACGGCGTCAACCCGGAGTGGCGGCAGATCGTCGTGGCGATGGACGCGGTCGAGATGCTCGCCGCTCGGGATCAGTGGTGCTTCAGCCACTGCGCCCGGGCACGGGCCTATGGGCTGCTCCCGGCGGCCGTGACCCCGGCACCGGTGGAGCGCGACCTGATCGCCGCGTACTTCGGGCTCACGGAGCTGACCATCCCGGCGCATGGCCGGGTCGAGCGGCGGGCCGAGGTCGAATGGGTGACCTTCACCGGCGGGGTCCGGGGGCGACCGACCGACGACCCGGTCGAGCTATACCGGCGCGGGATCTGGGAGCATCGGACCCGGAACGCCCGGGTCGCCACACTCGCCCGGCGACACGCTGCTCTACCCGGTGCGGCCGCTGGCGGGGTCGTCGTCATGGTTGGCGGGGTCGACCATGCCCTCGCCCTGCTCGACCACCTGGCCGGGTGGCCGGTCGTGGCCGCCGGGAAGGTGAACACGACCGGCCTGAGCCCGACCCGGATCACCGCCCTAACAGCGGCCACCAGTCCGTTCTCCCGGACCTCGTCGAACGCAATCGTCACCGCCGCGGCCATGCCTGACCTCGACCTGACTGGGATCTCGGTCCTGGTCCGGGTGGATGCCGGCACCGGCCTACCCCCGATCCGGCCGTCTCAGCTGGTCGTTCCGGCCGACGCCACGCCGCTCCGGCTGGTCGACCTGGCTGACCGCCACCACCCCGGGTTCCGCCGGGCTGCCCGGGCGCGGCGGGCGTCGTACACCGCCCGCGGGTGGTACGCCCCGGGGGTCGACCAGCTGGCCGGCCGGATCGACCGTTTCCTTGCCACCCGCCCGGTCCTCCCGAGGAGCGCCCGATGAGTTTCAGCCGGACGACCTGGGGATTCGCCCACGAGCAGACGCTGGACCAGCACGTCTGGTACTCGTCGAGCCCGTACCGGCCCCGGGCCCGGCCGCACCGGCACATCGTCCCGACCGGGCAACTCCCGACGGTCGAGGAGATCGCCTCGACCGACAACCTGATCCAGACCTATTACGGTCTGAGAGCCAGGGCCGGACAGGCCCCGGGCCCGGACCGGGCGACGTACGCCGACCTGGGCCGGCGCGAGGTCGTTGGCCTGATGAGAGAACTCGGGAAGTACGTCCGGGCCGGGGACTACCGGCACGGGCCGATCCGAGAAGTCAAGATTCCCAAACCGAAAGGAGGACACCGGATCATCAAGCTGGCCGGCCTGCTCGACCGGACATTGGCCGCTGCCCTGAACGGCGCCATGACCCCGTACTGGGAGGGCGTCTTCAGGTCGCGGTCGTACGGATTCCGTCCGAACCGGGGGTGCTGGAACCTGCTGGCCGGCCTCGAAGCCGAGATGATGACCACCAACAGATGGGTCCTGGCCGTCGACGACGTGCGGAAGGCGTTCGACAACATCCGCGTGGCCGACCTCCTGGCCGACCACTCGACCCACATCAACGACCCGGAACTGCTCGCCCTGGTCGGGGCAGTCCTCCGGGGACATGACGGCCCGACCCGGGTCGTCGGAATCGACCAAGGGTCGGCGTACTCCCCGACCGGGTTGACCATCAGGATGCACTACGCCCATGACCACTGGGCAGAACTAGGTCCGTGGCTCTGGTACCGCTACGCCGACAACCTGGCGTATCTGTGTCGAACCACGTCCGAAGGCTTGGAAATCCTTCAGCAGGTCCAGGAAATCTTGAACCAGGCCGGACTCGCGCTCAAAAACGAGGACGGTCCACCCAGGGATCTCACCCAGGGCGAGACGGCCCAGCTCTTGGGTTTCGTCCTCTCCCGGGGAGACCACGGTCTCCGATTCGACATCGGGACCGAGGCCCTGGAGAAGCTGGAGAACAACCTCCAAAAAATCCACGACCGGCAAAACCCGGCTCTAGCCGCCCACCAGGCGGTGATGGGATGGGTGACGTCGGCTGGACCGGCCTTCGAGTGCGACAGGAGTGAAGTACTGGACCGGATCATGTCCGTCATGGCCAAGAACGGCTTCCGGGAAACCAACCCGGACGAGATCCTGGCAGGGTGGAGGACCTCGTGGGAACGGTGGCAGAGGCTCCGGAGACGGACGCAGGTGCCCCCGGTCTCTCACGTGGGTCAACATGACTCTACTCAGGACTGCCGCTCCCGCGCGCGTCCAACGCCGCGGCCGTCCACCGAGACGGCTGCCACCGGGGAAACCGGGGCCGTCCCCGCATCCCCGACCATTTGTTCTTCACACGATTCCGGGCTGATCGGTCCGGCCGCTCGTCACGCAGAGCGATCCGATCAGCCGGTCACGCCTAAACCCAGTCAACAGGAGGTGGATCTGCCGACGCAGGCAGAGTGCGATTATGATGGAGGAACTGGCCCTGCGGCCTCCTCCTTCCTGACCGACACGGACGTCACCCTTGTACCGCCCGAATCCGTACGACCCGGCCCCTCCACCGGACCGCCGGTGGCGTCGAGCCGAGTTCCTGGTGGACCACAACCAGCCTCCCGACCCGGACGTCGACGACGACTGGGTAGTACGGGCAGTCGCGTACCGGAAGGTCCTGGTCGCCGGCGCGGACGACCGGAACCGGGACCAGGCGGGGGCCATGGACCCGGCGATCGCCGGGGCAGCCGCCCTCCGTCAACTCGACCCGCCCCTGCTGCGGTGGGGGGTCGAGGCCTACTTGCTGGCCGGGGAGGGGTTCGACGCGGTCGACCAAAAGTGCGGTCTGCCGTCCGGGACGGCGGCGGCCTACGAGACTCTCCACTACACGGTCCGGGACCGGCTCGACAGCCCGATCTGGGTCGTCTGTACCCTGCTCGGGCCACGGCTCCATGCCGGGCTGTCGGAAGCGGACCCGGAGATCCTGTGGAAGTGGGTCGGGTACACGTTCGGCCCGCTCGTGTTGGACGAGTTCATCCGCCAGGCCCCCGGGCTCCCCCGCGCGGCCGCCGTGGAAGGTACGGACGCGATGTTCCTCCAGGCGGCGGCTGCCGCGGCCCGCCGGAAGGAGGTCGTCGCGGCCCACGTTCTCCCGGTCACCCCGGCGACCGCGGCCAAAGTCCTGGCCCTGTGGTCCCGGACCCGGGCGGCGGCACCGGAGTCCGTGCCGACCGGGGCGAAAGCTGCGCCGGTCGGTTCGGCGGCCGTCGGACGGTTGCTCGACGGGATCGACCGTACTGGCGGGGTGGCCACGGCGGGTCGGGCGGCCGCGCCCGTTCCCACGCCCCGGCGGGCCGTCGGCTGACCGAACCGGCGCCGGCAACAGGAAGGGACACAAAATGGCCTGGGAGGCGCGGAAGGGCCGGGGGAGCTACTACACCCGGACCCGGAAGGTGGGCGGGCGGACCGTCCGGGAGTACGTCGGGAGCGGGGCGGCCGGCCAGCTGGCGGCCGCCGAGGATGCCCGTCGTCGGGCCGATCGAGCAGCGGACCGGGCCGCCCGGGATGCTGACCGAGAAGCCCGGACCGCGGTCGACCGGGAGGTGGAGGCTTTCTGCACACTTGCTGGTCTGCTCATCAACGCCGTCCTGAGTGCGGGCGGTTACCATCGGCATGGCGGCGAATGGAGAAAACGTCGATGAGGGCCGAGCCCATACCCCGGGTCGCCGACCCGGACCCGGACCCGCCCCCGCTGACCGAGGCCGACCGAGAGGTCCTCGAACGGGCCCAGGCCGGGGACCCGACTGCCCTCGGCCCCGTACGGGAACTGCTGACCGCCCGGCCCGAGCTGTGGCGGCAGATGGGGGACCTGTGCGGTCACGCCGAGGACAGCTTGCTCGCCCTACTGTCCGGGAAGTCGCTTCTGGCCCGGGAATCGATCCGGCAGCGGCTGGCCGAACTCAAGGACGAGCACCTCGGGCCGGGCCCGAGCCCGGCCGAGAGGCTGGCCGTGGACCGGGTCGCGGTGACCTGGCTACAGGTGTACCTGGCCGACCTGGACGCGGCCCAGGGGGAGCGGGCCGGGGGGCCGCAGGCCGCTCACCTGCTCCGTCGGCAGGCGGCTGCCCAGGCCCGGCACCTGTCGGCGCTGAAGCAGCTCGGCGTGCTCCGGAAGCTCACCCGGCCGGCCCCGAAGTCCTTTCGTCTCCTCCCTTTCCCGGGGGTCGAGGAATCTGATCCTGGTCGCGAGAAGGAAAGGAGAACCGGGGCATGAGCAGGCCACGATCGGAGTCGAGCCGTACCGCCGGCGGCCGCCGGGGGCGGGCGCCCAATTCGGGGGATCGGGACGATGCGGCCGAGGCCCGGATCCGGGCGGTCCTGGCTCCGCTCGTCAAGCGGATCCTCGACCCGGACGAAGCGAGCCAGGAGGCGGTCATCAGAACAGTCCTCGCGGTCTGCCACCCGGTCGTGATCGGCCGGGTGATCGACGACCTCGTGAGGCGGGCGGCCGCGGGGAAGTCGGGGACGGCGGCCGCGGCCCTGGCCGCGTTCGGGTACCGGGCCGTCCCGGCCATGAGCGTGCGGTTTAAACGCTCGAAGAGCGAGGAAATCCAGGTCCGACTCGTCGGGATCGTCATGCGGATGGCGCCCGGGTTGACGACCTCCCAGGGCATCGACGTGATGACCGAGCTGCTCGGCTGGCTCGGACTCTCCGCCGGGCCGGCGTCCCGGGTCGCCGTCGGGCGGACCATCGCGGTCGTCCGGGCGAAGCTGGGATCGGCACCTCCGCCGGGTCCCCGCTCCAGTCCGCACGGTCGCGAACCGCCGGCCGGGGTGTAAGGCCGAACAGTCGGGCCGAACCCCGGAGCCGAGGTGTTGTGACCGCACCGTTGATGTCCCGAGGGTACGGCGTCCTGTCCCGGAGACACGACGTCGGCCGGAATGAGAACCGCCCGAGGGATGCCGGCAGCTCCGACAAGCCGCAGCCCGTCCGGGCGACCAGGACGGAGCAACAAGACGGATACCCGCGTTCCAGTCTTGGGGGAAGGAGGTAACCCACTCGTTAGGTCATTGAGCTGACCTCCCGCTCCGGGCGAGTCGGGAGGTAGACCGGCTGTGGGGCCCGGCCCTCGCCGCCCGCCGTCCTCCCCCGTTCTGGGGGGACGGCGAAGAGGATATTCCCGATCGTGGCGACCGGGCACCGGGCCGGTTCCGCGATTACCAATACGGTGGTCGATTGACTTTCGCCCGACGCACACCTTTCTGGAGACGTCATGACCAAGGACAGGACTCGGCGGGCTAAGTCCACCCCGCCCGTTGCCGGCGACTGGGTCGCCGATTTCCCCGAGGACCCGGCTCACTACGCCGTCATGATTGGCGACGTCCGGGTCCGGATCCGGCGGGCCGATCGGTTCTTCGACGCCTCGGCCGTCGCCAGGGCCTACGGCACCCGGTGGGCCGACTACCGGGCTACGGTGCAGGGCCGTCGCGGCGATCGCCGCGACGGCCAGGAGGTTTGGGATTCCCAGACACCGGGTTCTTACGACCTCGTCCCCGTCGCAGGCACCCGGCGGACCGTTCACC
>JAQGHQ010000320.1 GCA_028288765.1 Gemmataceae bacterium
GTGCGGTTGATCTCCGCGAAAGCCCCTCGGCACAGGGGTGAAGGGACTTTCGCGGAGATCAACTGCACCCGAGGTAAACCAGCACTTACGGCGACTCCGACTGACTACCGTTGACTGACACTTGTCCCAAAGCCGTGGACATGCCACCCGACCGCTTGGCCCGTTCCGCGGTAAGATGGGTGGCATGTTCGCCACCACTCGCTGGAGCCTGATCGCCGCCGCGAAGGACCCGGCCGCTCCTACGGCCCGGGAAGCCCTCGCCGACCTGTGCCGGGCGTACTGGTATCCCGTCTACGCCTACGTCCGCCGCCGCGGGGCCGACCACCACAAGGCCCAGGACCTGACCCAGGGGTTCTTCGCCCGCCTGCTGGAGACGAACGACCTCGCCGCCGCCGACCAGACCCGCGGGCGTTTCCGGTCGTTCCTGCTCACCGCCTGCCGGCACTTCCTCGCCAACCAGCACGACCACGAAACCGCCCGGAAGCGAGGCGGCGGGCGGTCTCATGTGCCGCTCGACTTCACCGCCGCGGACGGCCGGTACTCCCGCGAGCCCGCCGACGGCGAAGACCCGGATCACCTGTTCGACCGCCGGTGGGCCCTGGACCTGCTCGACCGCGCGCTCGCGGAGCTGCGCGGGGAGTACGCCGGGTCCGGCCGGGCGAAGCTCTTCGACGCCCTCAAGGAATGCCTGGCCGGCGGGGCGGAGACCCGGTACGCGGACCTGGCGGACCAGCTCGGGATGACCGAGGGGGCGGTGAAGGTGGCCGTCCACCGGCTCCGCCAGCGGTATCGAGACCGCCTCCGGGCCGTGATCGCGGACACGGTCGCCTCCCCGGACGACGTCGACGGGGAAATCCGCGACCTGTTCGCCGCCCTGGGATAACTTTTCCCTGTAACCTTTCCGCCGGATCGCTTCAGACCGGGGTGGGAACCGACCTCACCCGCCCCGGAGACCGACCGATGACCCGCTACTTCACCGCCGCCAACCTCTGGTTCGTCGCCGGGTTGGTCCTGTTGCTGGCCCGGGGGTACGCCCGGCGCGACCCGGACCGCTACACCCTGTTCGGGTCCGGGTGGATCGACCCGGGGGTGTACTGGCTCGTCGTCGGGGCCGTGTTCGCGGCGGCGGGGTTCTGTTTCCTCCGCTGGCGCCAGACGCGGCCGCCGGCCGCCCCCCCGACCGCCCGGCCGGGGCCCGCCGGGGCGACGGTCGTGCCACAGGTTTTTGCCGGGTGCGCGATTGCGGTCCTGATCCCCCTCGGCCTGGTCTTGGTCTACCTCGCGATACCCGCGGTGCAAAAAATTGAGGCCGGCGGGCATGGCCCGGGTGTGACCGGGTCTGTGGTCCTCGGGTGCCTCGGCGTGCTGTACGTGGGCCTGCTCGGCTGGTTGTTCCGGGCGCTCCGCGGTCCGCGGACGGTCCTGCCCCAGGCCGCGACCGGGGAACCGGCGGCCCGGCCGGTGGTCGTCGCCCCGTCGGTCGTGCCGCAAGTCTTTGCCGGGTGTGCGATCGCGGTGCTGATCCCCTTCGGCCTGCTCCTGGTCGGACTCGCGATCCCCGCGGTGCAAAAAGTCGAGGCCGGCGGGCACGGCCCGGGTGTAACCGGGTCTGTGGTCCTCGGGTGGCTCGCCGTGCTGTACGTGGCCCTTCTCGGTTGGCTCTTCCGGGTCCTCCGCGGGCCGCGGACGGCTCTGCCCGCCCCTCCGCCAGGACCGAACCCGGCCGCCGCGGTCCCGGGCCCGCCGGCCGCCCCGGCCGTCCCGCGGCCGTGCCCGAAGTGCGGGCAAATGATCGCCCCCGGCGCGCCGGAGGGGTTGTGTCCGCGGTGCCTTCTCCAGGAGGCGTTCGCGTCCGCCCCGAAGCCGTCCCCGACGCTCGCGTTCGTCGAGGCGTACGTGGCCCCATCGGTCGAGGAGGTGGCGAAGCTGTTCCCGCACATGGAGGTGGTCCGGTTGATCGGCCAGGGCGGAATGGGGGCCGTGTATCTCGCCCGCCAGCCGGGCCTCGACCGGTTCGTCGCCCTCAAGCTGATCCGTCCGCGGGAGAACGACCCCACGTTCGTCGAGCGGTTCGTCCGGGAGGCGAAGGCGATGGCCCGGCTGAGCCACCCGAATATCGTCGCCGTACACGAGTCCGGGGAGGCCGGCGGGCTCCCGTACCTCGTCATGGAGTACGTGGCCGGGGTGACCCTGCGGGACGCGATGCGGGAGAAGAAGCTCACCCCCGCCGAGGCGCTCGCCGTCGTCCCGCAGATCTGCGACGCACTCGAATACGCCCACCGGCAGGGGGTCGTCCACCGCGACATCAAGCCGGAGAACATCCTCCTGGCGGGTGGTGAGGTCGCGGGGTGGCGAGGTAGTGAGGCCTCACCACCCCACCCCGCTACCCCACGACCTCCCCACCCGGTCGTCAAGATCGCCGACTTCGGGCTCGCGAAGGTGGCCGACCCGACCGGGGTGTCGCTCACCCGGACCGACCAGGCGATGGGCACCCCACACTACATGGCCCCGGAACAGTGGGAGAAGCCGGCCGAGGTCGACCACCGGGCCGACATCTACGCCCTCGGGGTGGTCCTGTACGAGCTGTTGACCGGCGAACTCCCGCTCGGCCGGTTCGACCCGCCGTCGCAGAAGGTCCGGCTCGACATCCGGATCGACGAGGTGGTCCTCCGGGCGCTGGCCAAGGAACCGGACCGCCGGTACCAGCACGCGAGCCAGGTGAAGATCGACCTGGAGCAGATCCGGACCGGGAGCGGCGGCTGGGTCCGGACCCCGGCCTTCCGGGAATACCGGTCGAAGGCCACGTTCCTCGGCTGGCCGCTGGTCCACGTGGTCGGTGGGATCGACCCGGCGACCGGCCGCCAAAAGACAGCGAGGGGCTGGCTCGCGGTCGGGGACGCCCGGGCGGTCGGGGGGATCGCCGTTGCGGGCGGCGGGGCGGTGGGGGTGTTCGCCCTGGCCGGGGGGTACGCGGCGGGCCTGTTCGCCCTGGCCGGGGGGTGCGCGGTCGGGGTACTCGGGCTGGCCGGCGGGGTGGCGGCCGGGTGGCTGTTCGCCGGGGCCGGGGGAGCTGCGGCCGCTACTGGTCTGGCGGTCGCGGGCGGGGCCGCCGTGGGGAAATTCGCCCTGGCCGGTGGCGCGGGGGGTGGGAGCCACGTCTTCGCCGCCAACCGCCAGGACCCGAACTTCGAGGCGCAGTTGTGGGACTGGCTCTTATTCTGGGAGGGATACCTGGACCAGTATTTCTCCCTGTGACCGTCACCCCGGCCGCCGCCACCGGCGGCCGGCGAGGAGCACGGCCAGCCCGACCGCCACCACCCCGGCCCCGGCGGCCATCACCCGCAGCACCGGCACCACCCCGATCTCGGCCGCCGCCTGCCCGGCGAGCAGGTGACCGAGGGGGGCGCTGGCGCTCAGGGTCATCGCCCACAGGGCCATCACCCGCCCCCGCTTCCCGTCCGGCACGGCCAGCTGTAGGGTCGACTGGCCGGTCGAGAGGAACAGGATCAGCCCGAACCCGACGCACGCCGCGCACCCGATCGCCGCCGGGAGGGTGTCGACGGCCGACAGGCCGGCGATTCCGGCGGCCGTCGCCGCCGCCCCGGCCACCAGGAACCCCGCCCGCCGGGCGGCGCTTCCGAACGTGGCGGTGGCCAGGGCGGAGACCAGGGCCCCGGCCCCGAGCCCGGTCACCAGCAGGCTGTACGACTGCTCCGCCAGCCCGAGCCGGACCCGGGTATACGCCGGGAGCAGCGTCAGGACCGGCCACCCGAAGACGCACAACACCAGGGTGAGCAGGACGAGCCCCCCGAGCGCGGACCGGTCGAGCAAGTACCGGACCCCGTCCCACACCGACCCGCCGGCCGTCTCCGACCCGTGCGTCCCCTCCCCCGGCACCCGGATACCCCGCAGCGCGATCAGGACGGCGACGAAGCTGATGGCGTTCAGCCCGAAGCACCCGATCGCGCCGAGGGTGACCCCGTTCACCCCCGGCGGGAACAGCGGGACGGCCGCATCGGCGGCCAGGAACAGCAGCCCGGCCGCCGCCGGCCCGACCGCCCGGGCGGAGTTGAACACGAGCGAGTTCAGCCCGACCGCGTTGATCAGGTCTTCCCGCGGGACGAGGTCCGGGACGAACGCCAGCCGGGCCGGCAGGTCGACGGCCTGCACCACCCCGGTGATGACCTGGAGGGCGAGGATCAGGGCCGGGACCGCGGCGTCGGCGGCCACGAGGGCGGTAAGGATGACGGCGTTCACGAGGAAGACGGATTGCGTGCGGAGCACGAGCCGGCGTTTCGGCAGGCGGTCGGCGAGATGACCGCCGAACGTCCCGAGCAGGACGGTCGGCCCGACCTGGGCGACGAGCAGCCACGACGGCCACCGCGGGTCGCCGGTCCGGTCGTACATCAGCCACATCAGTGCGGCCGACTGCATCCACGACCCGGTGAACGACACGATCTGGCCGAAGAAGTACCGCCGGTAGTTCCGGTGCCGGAGCGAGCGGAAGGTGGTCTGTTTCAGGGCGGCGAGGAGGCCGGATCGTCCTTGGTCCTTCGTCCCTTGTCCTTCGTCCTGGCCGGTGACCGATGCCGAAGAGCCGTCGTCGGGTGGTCCGAAGCTGCGCATGGTCGTCCCTAACCGGATGCGGGATTCCCATGCTCACAGATAGCGACCGGGGGACGAAGGACCAAGGACGAAGGATGAAGGACGAATCGTGATATCATGGGGGCATGGAACCTATTTGCCCAGCTTCTCCAGTTATTCCATCCCCCGTATTCCCCGATGCTCAGCACGTCGAGGCCATCCGCCGAGCTCTCTGGGCCGACCGGGAGTTCGGGCGGGCATCGGTCATGGTGGGGGCTGGGATGAGCCGCAACGCCGACCCCCTCGGGCCCAGTCGCACGGTAATGCCAACCTGGTCGGAACTGACTGCCACCTTGATCGACCAGTTGTACCCGAAGGGTTCGGGCGGCGAGCGGCGGCGAGATTGGCTCCGTCGAACCTCTGATGCAGTCAGCGTTGCCACCCGGCTGGCCGAGGAATACGCGGCCGCCTTCGGACGCCACGAGTTGGACCGAGTGATCCGGGAATCCTGAGGTTCCCCAAGAACAGTGGACACGAGGTTAACGGTGTAGACTCAGAGCAAGGAGTCCACCGATGGCACGTACCCGTACCACCTACACGGCCGAGTTCAAGCTCCGGGCCGTTAAGATGGTCC
>JAQGHQ010000327.1 GCA_028288765.1 Gemmataceae bacterium
CGGAAGGACGCGGACGCCCACTGGCAGCGACGAACCCCGGCGATGGCCGCCGGGTTGACCGATCATGTGTGGTCGTTAGCCGAGTGGTTGGCATTCCCAGCCGTGCAACGAAAGTAGGTCACCACCCGGCTCTGCCCCTTCTTTTTATCCGCGGCCGCCATGAACCCGGCCACGAAGTCGTTTATGGCCCCTTCCCGGTCCTTTGGCGAGAGCTGCGGCTCGAACCGAAAAAGGATGGCGATACACATAACCGACTCGTCCTCTTTCCCCGGAACCGGAACATAAACCGCGTCCCGGACCGGCTGGCCGGCAACCTCAGCGGGATCGCGGTCGAGCCGGATTACCTGCTCGATATTGACATGGTCTTCTCGTTTTTCAGCCCCTTAAAGGGGTACAACAACTGGGTCGATTCAAACTCGAAACCGATCGCGAAGAATTACGGGCACAATAACATGCCCTACGCCGGTAATCGAAGCCAGGGCAAGGTCGTCAGCGGCGATTCCAACGCCGGGAGGTGGTTCATCGCGAGCCGCGACGGTGCTTTGACTGACCCGACGCTGCTAGAGTATTACAACTTCCAGAACCTGTTCAACTCGTGGCAGAACGGCATCCTGCCGCCCCCGATCATCCCATAGCGACGCCTTCTATCTGTTCGCTTGTTGCTGGGGCTTCCACGCGGATTCCGGGATCTCGAAATCCATCTCGCCGAACCCGCCGTAGTTGCGGGCGCTCAACGATAGATAGAGGGTTGTCGCTGCCGGGACCGGACGGTCGAAGGGTAACAGGTCACCGACCGGCTCATCGCCTCTTACCTCGACGGCGTCCTTGATCTGCCCGATCGTCTCGCAATGAAAACCGAGTTCGGTCTTCAGCTCCTGTATGCGGTAGGTGTTCCCGAGTGTGTCCCGGAGGCTGGCCGTTCTGTGAGCCCCTTGGGCCCGGTGGTTCTTCGTCCCGTCGATGTTGTGAACGCCCAGGCGGATGACGAGGAAGTGGTCCTGACTTTGGTGTAACTGACCGCCGAACGACCGGCACTCGAACCCTCCAAGGTTGGCGGATATGATCCGAACCCCGAACTCCCCGGCGTAGTTCGCCTCACCCCACTTGGCCGTCTCCGTCGGCGTCTTGCGGGCGATGAATGTGCCCACGACGAAGACCACGCATCCGACCAGTGCCAGTCCAGCCATGCCGACCATCAGAAAGGCCACGATGGGGATGCGCCCGGACCGGCGCCGTCCGGGTTCCGAATCGGTATCCCGCGGTGTCGACTCCTCATCTGGCAGATCGACCGGCACATCGGACGTTGAGGACTCGGGCTGTGACCCGGGGATCACGACAGTTGACCCACACGAACAGCGTGCTTTTCGGCCGGCGGCTTCGGCCGGGGCGGTCTTCTTTCGGTTGCACACCGGGCAAATGAACTCAATCTGCATGTCCGGGCTCGGGTGAGAGGGAAATCGGACGGGTGCAAATGCCCCCGGAGAGTACCCGGCCGGCCGGCCGCGGGGTAGCTGGACGGGTGGGCAGGCAGTCCGGGCCGGTAGGCTGGGTCGGCCCGGCCCTTCCCGGAGGTGATGTGAGCCCCGCCCCGCCCGACTTCGCGACCCTGCTCCTCGCGGGCGTCCAGGCCGCTCTCGCCGGGGCGTTCCCGGCGTTGAAGAACGCGGTCGTCACTCGCAAGGGGCGGCCGGGCCCGGCCGCGTCCGAGGTCACGGCCGGGTGGACGCTCGGGACCGGGCCGCCCGCGTTCGTCCTTGATATCGAGGACGCCGAAGAGGTGGACGAGCTGGGGTCGTTCGAGGAAGTCAGCCTCGGTTACAAGGTTGATGCCAGTATCGACTGGGAGATATCCCTTGAGCGAACCGTCCTTTGCCTTGAACTCCTTCCACCCCGCCGGCACGGCGGCCTTCGGGACGACTGCCTTCGCTCCCGACGTACCACCGCCCTTGCTGTCAGTGGTATTCGCGGTCTCGTCCTTATCGAAGAACAGGAAGTACACGCCGACCGCGGCCCCGCCGAGGACGAGAAGCCCGAATACAGCCACCCCCCCGATGATCAGGGCCAGCGGCGGGCCGGACTTCTTCACCGGATTCCTTCCCCCTTTGCCCGGCCGCCGGGGGTGGGACGTCCTCGTCGTCCTCATCCCGGACCGGTTTCTTCCCGGCGCCGCCGGCCTTCCGCGGCGGGGTGGGCTCGTCGTCGTCCAGGTCGGCGACCGGCGGGCGCGCCTTTCCGGTCCGGGCGGGTGGGCGGGCGGTTGACCCGGACTTCTTGGCCGGGGCCGAGAAGTCGGGACCGTTTCCGGCGTCCGTTTCGGGCTCCGGTTTCGGGGGCGGCGGGGCCTTCGGGGCCGACCGGGGAGCCAGTGGCGGCGCAGACCCGGACCCGGCCGGGGCCCCGGGGATGATCATGAAGGCCTGGCACTTCGGGCACTTGACCTTCTTCCCGGCGGCCGCGTCCGGGGCGTTCAGCCGGACGGAACAACCCGGGCACAGCACGGGGATGGGCATGAGGAATCTCCTCGGTGGGCGGCGATCGTGGTGAGTCTACCCGGCGGGCCTGCCGCCCCGGCCGGTGTCAGTCGTCCCGCTCGGGTCGCCCCCGGGCGCGGCGGGCCCCCTCTTCGGCGAGCCGGCGGGTCTCCTCCAGGTCCTTCTGCTTCGCCAGGAGCTTCGGGTCGGTCACCCGGAGGGAGTCGAGGAACCGCCGGACCCGGTCGTTCCCGGCCGCGGTCACCCACGGCCCGCCGGCGGACGCGATATATAATCTGGTATCGGCGATTACGATCAGGCAGGTGTACGTCCCGCCATTCGGGTGCGTGAACACCACCTCCCGGGCCGGGAACCCGGACACCGTGGCCGGGTCGTCGCGGAGGACCTGCAACCCGGGCGTGTCCTTGTTCAGCCCCTTCACCGCCTCCTCCAGGATGGCGTCGTCGGTCAGCAGCTGGCGGGTCGCCGGCTCGACGTCCGCGTACACGACCGAATACTCTTCCAGCTTGCCGAGCAGCAGCGTGCCCTCCACGCTCACGTTCGGCTGGTGCTTGGCCTTGGCCAGGTCCGCCATATCGGCCCGGGGCTCGGCCGGGAGGTCGACCTTGAACCCACCCCGGTCGGACTGGTGGGGCCGCCACTTCGCCTGGAGCAGGAGGAGCATCCCCCCGCACGCGGCCGTCGTGAGGACCCCGAGACCGAGGAAGATGACCAGCAGCCAGAACAGCACTCCGCGGCCGGCCGGCCGCCGGCGGCGCGGCCGCGGCTCCCCGTAATC